>NZ_JBEYHT010000011.1:0-161576 GCF_040635425.1 Streptomyces laurentii
CCTCGACCATCCGAAGATGGACGGGGTATCAACTAATCTGGCGTTGATTTTTGGCACGCTGTTGAGTTCTCAAGGTGCGGACGCTTCCTTTGTACTGACCCTCTCGGGCTTTCCTCCGGGCGCTTCCTTCGTTTCCGACTCTATCAGATCTTTCCGATCCGATTTCCTCGGTGCTTTCCGGTCCCGGTCGCTTTCGCTTCCGTTCCCTCCCGGCTTTTCGAGCTTATCAGATCTTTTCGACCCGAATTTCTCGACCGCTTTCCCGTCCTTTTCGGCTTTCACCTTGAGGACCTTCGGCGGGGTCAAACCGTATCAGGCTTTCCCGGCCCCTCCGACCACTCCCCCCGCACGCAGGCAGAGGTGTAGACCACTGAGGTTAGGATCTGGCTTGATGAGGTGCTGCCGACCCGCGGCTGGGCCGCACTGGGGTCAGGCAGGAGTACGACAGTACATCTCCGTGCCACTGGAGGCAAACCGTTTCCGGTGCTCCCTTGCTCCGCCAAGCGGTACATCTCGTGCGGAACCGGGACTTCCTATGGCATAGGCTGCGGAAACACTACGCCGTCCAGGACAGGCAGTGACGGCGCAACACGCATCTCCGCCCCCTGGGAGGCTCCCCATGACCCTCGTGACGTCGCCGCTCGCCGGACGCGCCATCGGTCTCGCCCAAGTGCCCGACCCCGTCTTCTCCGGCGCGATGGTCGGTCCCGGCACCGCCATCGACCCCGTGCGCGAGCCCTCCGAAGCCGTCTCGCCCGTCGACGGTGTCATCGTCTCTCTTCACCCGCACGCGTTCGTCGTGGTCGACGGGGAAGGTCACGGGGTGCTCATCCACCTCGGTATCGACACCGTCCAGCTCAACGGGGAGGGCTTCGAACTCCTCGTGAACAAGGGGGACACCGTGACGCGCGGACAGGCCGTCGTGCGCTGGAACCCGGTCGCGGTCGAGGAAGCCGGCAAGTCCCCTATTTGTCCGATCGTGGCCCTGGAGGCCACCGCGGACGCGCTCTCGGATGTCGTCGAGGACAACGAAGTGAAGCCTGGTGACCAGCTCTTCGCCTGGAGCTGACCGGCCGCTCATCCTGGTGGACGAGCACACACACGACATTCAACGCGGCGGCCCGGCCGTCGCACTACTCGGAGACGGGTGAGATGGAGACAACGCTGCGAGGCGTCGGTGTCAGCCATGGTGTGGCGATCGGCGAGGTCCGGCACATGGGCACGGCCGTGCTCGAGCCGCCGGCCAAGCAGATTCCGGCGGACGAGGCGGAGCGCGAGCAGGGGCGTGCCCGTCAGGCCGTGGAGGCCGTGGCCGCCGACCTGAACGCGCGGGGCAACCTGGCGGGCGGCGAGGCGCAGGCGGTGCTGGAGGCCCAGGCGATGATCGCCCAGGACCCGGAGCTCATCGCCGACGTGGACCGCCGGATCGCGGTCGGCAGCACGGCCGAGCGCGGGATCTACGATGCGTTCTCGCACTACCGGGAGCTGCTCGCGGGCGCCGGTGAGTACATGGCGGGCCGGGTCGCCGACCTGGACGACGTACGGAACCGGATCGTGGCGCGGCTGCTCGGCGTGCCGATGCCCGGCGTGCCGGACAGCGACGAGCCGTACGTGCTGATCGCGCGGGACCTGGCGCCGGCCGACACGGCGCTGCTGGACCCCTCGCTGGTGCTCGGGTTCGTGACCGAGGAGGGCGGGCCGACCAGCCACAGCGCGATCCTCGCGCGGGCGCTCGGTGTGCCGGCCGTGGTCGCGCTGCCGGGTGCGGTGGATGTGCCGGAGGGCACGGTCATCGCGGTGGACGGGTCCACCGGCGAGATCTTCGTGAACCCGAGCGAGGAGAAGAAGGAGGCCATGACGCGGGCCGCCGAGGAGCGCAAGGCCGCGCTCTCCGCGTCGACGGGTCCCGGGGCGACCTCGGACGGGCACAAGGTGCCGCTGCTCGCGAACGTGGGCGGTCCGGCGGACGTTCCGGCGGCGGTCGAGGCCGGTGCCGAGGGCGTGGGTCTGTTCCGTACCGAGTTCCTGTTCCTGGACGACAGCGCGAAGGCGCCGTCCGAGGAGAAGCAGGTCGAGGCGTACCGCAAGGTCCTCGAGGCGTTCCCCGAGGGCCGGGTGGTCGTACGGGTGCTGGACGCGGGCGCGGACAAGCCGCTGGACTTCCTGACGCCGGCCGACGAGCCGAACCCGGCGCTGGGCGTGCGGGGTCTGCGGACGCTGCTCGACCACCCCGAGGTGCTGCGGACGCAGCTGACGGCGCTGGCGAAGGCCGCCGCCGGGCTGCCCGTGTACCTGGAGGTCATGGCGCCGATGGTGGCCGACCGTACGGATGCGAAGGCGTTCGCCGACGCGTGCCGTGAGGCGGGGCTGCGGGCCAAGTTCGGCGCGATGGTGGAGATTCCGTCCGCCGCGCTGCGGGCGCGTTCGATCCTCCAGGAGGTCGAGTTCCTGTCGCTGGGCACGAACGACCTGGCGCAGTACACCTTCGCCGCCGACCGTCAGGTGGGTGCGGTGTCGCGGCTGCAGGATCCGTGGCAGCCCGCGCTGCTCGATCTGGTGGCGCTGTCCGCGGAGGCCGCCAAGGCCGAGGGCAAGAGCTGTGGTGTGTGCGGTGAGGCGGCGTCGGATCCGCTGCTCGCCTGTGTGCTGACGGGGCTCGGGGTGACCTCCCTGTCGATGGGCGCGGCGTCGATCCCGTATGTGCGGGCGACGCTCGCGAAGTACACGCTCGCGCAGTGCGAGCGGGCCGCGGCCGCGGCGCGTGCGGCGGACACGGCGCACGACGCGCGGATCGCCGCGCAGGCGGTGCTGTCCGGGGAGTGATCCCGGCGCGCACGGCGCGCAGCGGTATCGGAGGGGCTTCCCGCCATGGTGGCGGGAAGCCCCTTCGGCGTCAGTGGGGGTGGGTGAGGTCGTCGGGGCCGAGGGGGAAGCCGGCGCGGTAGTCGGCGTGGGAC
Source organism: Streptomyces laurentii (assembly GCF_040635425.1). Taxonomy (NCBI): domain Bacteria; kingdom Bacillati; phylum Actinomycetota; class Actinomycetes; order Kitasatosporales; family Streptomycetaceae; genus Streptomyces; species Streptomyces laurentii. The sequence goes on from NZ_JBEYHT010000011.1 coordinate 2,958, forward strand.
TCGGGGGCGACGGGTTCGCCGGTGAGGGCGTCGGTGCAGTAGGCGTCGAAGACCTCGGCCTCGGTGAGGGGAACGAGGCGGCCGTCGCGCAGGCGCCAGCCGTGCAGACGGTCGAGGGTGCCGGGGGTGCTGGTGCGCAGGACGACGCCGCCGGGGGTGCCGCGGGCGATGCCGGCGGCGAGGACCGAGGTGAACTCGGCGGCCTCGGCGCGGTCGAGGAGGGCGGGGCCGGTGTCCTCGCGGGTGGCGTGGAGGACGGCGATGAGCAGGTCGTCCTCGGCGGGGACGCTGCACACGAGGTGGTGGGTGCCGGAGCCGGCCGCGTCGAGGAGGCGCAGGAGCAGCTGGGAGGCGCGGTCGTAGGAGGCGAGGCCGATGTCCCGGCCGCAGTCGGCGCAGGGGCCCGCGTCGCCGAGCAGCGTCGTGGCGTACTCCCAGGTGGCACGGCGGACGGCGGTCTCGACGAGCAGGGGGACGAGGGTGTCGAGGGGTTGTCCGGTGTAGGGGACGCGGGCACCGGTGGCGGCGCGTTCGGCGGTGTAGCGGGCGCGGCTGCCGGGGTGGTCGGGGTCGATTCCGGTGTCGGCGCAGTAGTCGGCGTACTCCTCCGGGTCGAAGAGGGCGACGGTGGTGTGGCCGCCGGTGGCGGCGAGGGAGGCGAGGACCGCGTCGGCGTGGGCGAGGTACTGGCGGTGGTCGTCGAAGGGGAAGGTCGGGTACGCGCGCATGGCGGTGAAGTCCTCCTCGTCGGCGAGGAGGGCCAGGGTGCCGGCGGTCTCCCGGCGCAGGCCGCGGCGGAGTGCCGCGGTGGTACGGGGTGTGCGTGCGGTGCGGGTGTGGTGCTGACGGGTCATGTCTCCCCCTGAGCTCTGGCGATTCAGTGCTCACTCACCGTAACCGTCGGCACTGACAGTGAGGGTGACGGTGCGTCGAGGGCGTCGACGCGGTCGCGGATCAGCCGGTGCTGGGCGGCTCCGGCGGCAACGAGGGCGAGGCCGAGGACGGGCCAGGCGAGGGCGCCGACGCTCATCACGCCGGTGACGGCGAGGGGGCCGGCGAAGCGCTGGGCGGACTGGGCGATGCCGTGGAAGCCGACGTAGGAGCCCTGGGCCTCGGGCGGGGCGAGGGCGACGGAGAGTTCCCAGGAGGAGGTGGCGTGGATGATCTCGGCGAAGCTCACCGCGATGACGGAGACGACGAGCGCGGTGATGGCGAGGGTCCGTCCGCCCGCGGCGGAGACGGTGAGGGCGACGGTGCCGACGAGGAAGAGGCCGCCGAGGGGGACGAGGAGGCGGCGGGCGTCGCGGGCGGTGGCGCCGAAGCGGGCGAGGGGCACCTGGAAGAGGACCACCAGGACGGTGTTGAGGACCAGGAGGAGCGGCGCGAGGCCGGCGGGGGCGGCGGTCGCGTGGACGATCCAGAGTGGGACGGCGACCTGGAGGAGCGTGTTGTCGGCGAAGAGGGCGACTTCGGTGGCGGTGTAGGCGACGTAGACACGGTCGCGCCAGGGGCTGCCGGGCTTGGCCCGGGGGGCGTCGGCGCCGGTGGCGACGACGCGCGAGGGGGTGGGCGCCGGGGGTTCGGCGCAGCGCAGGGTGAGGGCGGCGATGACGACGTAGCCGACGACGTTGCCGATGAGGAGCAGTGCGTAGGCGCGGGAGCTGCCGGTGGCGAGGGCGGCGGCGGCGCCGAGACCGCCGATCGACCAGCCGATGTTGACCGTGGTGCGCTGGATCGCCTGGTAGCGGACCCGGTCGGCGCCGGCGACGCGGGCGGCGTAGAGCTTGACGAGGACACTGCCCGCGCGGTCGGGGAGGGCGCCGAGGGCGGAGTAGAGAGTGAGGAGGGCGAAGTCGTTCGTCGTGAGGAGGGCGAGGAGGGTGACGGCGCGCAGGAGCTGGGTGGCGGCGATGACGCGGATGAGGGGGAAGCGGTCGGCGAAGCGGCCGGCGAGCGGGGCGCCCGCGATGCCGACGCCGCCCGAGACGGTCAGGAGGAAGCCGACCTGGCCGAGCCCGAGACCGGAGACGTAGGTGAAGTAGAGGGCGGTGCAGCTGGCCCAGAGGCCGGTGCCGGTCTTCTCGATGATGCTGACGACGAGCATCCGGCGGCCGTCGAGGCCGCCGGGTATCCGGTCGAGCGCGGTGCGGTGCCACGGAGTCGGGCGGCTCACTCGGTTCCCCCTTGACGCGAGTTATGTATTGATACATAGTTCAGTACGTGGCAACACAATATGCGATCACAGGGACGACGGCCAAGGGGATTGCCGCGTCCGTCGAACGCGGCGTGGCCGAGGGCGCGCTCGCGCCGGGCGACGCGCTGCCTCCCGTACGACGGCTCGCCGACGAGCTCGGCGTGAGTCCGGGCACGGTGGCGACCGCGTACAAGGAACTGCGCGGGCGCGGTCTCGTCGTCACGCGTGGGCGGGGCGGCACGGTGGTGGCGGAGGCGCCCTCGGTGGCGTCCCGGCGCCCGGTGCGGGTGCCGCCCGGCCTGGTGGACCTGGCCAGCGGCCTGCCCGATCCCGCCTTCCTGCCGGTGCTGCGCCCGCCGGCCGAATGGCGCCCGGTGTTCGGCTCGCACCGGGCCGAGCCCCGGCTCGCGCGGCTGGAGGAGCTGACACGGGACTGGTTCGCCCGAGACGGGGTCCCGGCGGAGCGGGTCACCTTCGCGCACGGGGCGCTCGACTGCATCGCCCGGCTGCTCTCCGTCGAACTGCGCCCCGGGGACGCGGTGGCGGTGGAGGACCCGGGCTTCCACCACCTCCTGGACCTCGTACCGGCGTTGGGGCTGCGCCTGGTGCCGGTCGCCGTCGACGGGGAGGGGATCACGCCCGACGCGCTGCGGACGGCTCTCCAGGCCGGAGTGCGGGCGCTGGTGTGCACCCCGCGCGCGCAGAACCCGACCGGGGCGTCCTTCTCCCCCGCCCGGCGGGACGAACTGGTGGCACTCCTCCGGGAGTTCCCCGAGGTCCTGGTCGTCGAGGACGACTACACGGTGGAGATCGAGGGGCCGCCGGCGGCCACGCTCTCCCAGGCCGGCCTCGAACGCTGGGCGCAGGTGCGGACCGTGTCCAAGCGCCTGGGGGTCGATCTGCGGTGGGCCGGGGTCGCCGGTGATCCGGTGACGATCTCCCGGCACGACGGGCGGATGCTGATGACGTCCGGCTGGGTCAGCCACATCCTGCAGGAGACGGTCGCCGGGCTGTTCGCCGATCCGGCGGTGTCCCGCCTGGTGGCGGCCGGCGAGGCCGCCTACGCGGAACGTCGCCGGGCGCTGGCCGACGCGCTCGGCTCGTACGGCATCCGCGCGGCCGGCGGGAGCGGCGTCAACGTGTGGGTGCCGGTGCGCGACGAGTCGGCGGTGGTGAACGGGCTGCGCACGCACGGCTGGTGGGTGGCGGCCGGTGCCCGATTCCGGATCGGCGCGCCCACCGGCGTACGGATCACGACGGCGACCCTGCCGCCGGGCGACGCCGGGCGGCTGGCGGCGGACTTCGCGGAGGTGCTCGGGGACACGCAGGCGACGTACGGGGGGTGAGCCGTACGCACGTGTAGAGGGCCCCGCGCGGGTGCGCGGGGCCCTCGGGCTGTTCCGGGGGGGGTACGGGGGCGGGGTCAGCCGGTCTTGCGGGTGCGGGCCAGCTCCTCGTAGAAGCTCAGCAGGCCGATGTCGTCGACCGAGCCGGGGTTGACGGCCTTGGCCATCGGGGTGCCCTGGAGGAGGCGCTTGACCGGGACCTCGATCCGCTTGCCGGTGAGGGTGTGCGGGATCGCGGGGACCTCGATGACGGTGTCGGGGACGTGCCGCGGGGAGAGTTCGGCGCGGATGGTGGTCTTGATCCGGCCGATGAGGTCTTCGTCGAGGGTGGCGCCTTCGGCGAGGTGGACGAAGAGCGGCATCCAGTAGCCGCCCTCCGGTTCCTCCAGGCCGATGACGAGGGATTCGCGGATCTCGGGGAGCCGCTCGACCGCCTCATAGATATCGGCGCTTCCCATACGGACGCCCTGGCGGTTCAGGGTGGAGTCGGAACGGCCGTGGATGACGACCGAGCCGTGGTCGGTGATCGTGATCCAGTCGCCGTGCCGCCACACGCCGGGGAACATCTCGAAGTAGCTGTCGCGGTAGCGGCTGCCGTCCGGGTCGTTCCAGAAGCGGATCGGCATGGACGGCATCGGCCGGGTGACGACCAGTTCGCCGACCTCGCCGACGAGCGGCTTGCCCGACGGGTCCCAGGACTCCAGGGCCGTGCCGAGGCCGGCGGCCTGCAGCTCGCCGATGTGGACGGGGAGGGTGGGAACGGCTCCGGCGAAGCAGGAGCAGACGTCGGTGCCGCCGCTGACGGAGGCGATCCACAGATCGGCGCGGACCTCGTCGTGGAGCCAGCGGAAGCCGTCGGGCGGCAACGGGGAGCCGGTGGTGGCGACGCACTTCACCTTCGACAGGTCGAAGTCGCGGCCCGGGTGCACGTCCGCCTTGGCGCAGGCCATCACGTACGCGGCGGAGGTGCCGTACAGGGTGGCGCCGGTGCGTTCGGCGACGCGCCACTGGGCGCCGGTGTCGGGGTAGCCGGGGCTGCCGTCGTACACGACCACGGTGGTGCCGGTCAGCAGGCCGGAGACGAGGAAGTTCCACATCATCCAGCCGGTGGACGTGTACCAGAAGAACACATCGTCCGGGCCGAGGTCGCAGTGCAGGCCGAGCTGCTTGAGGTGCTCGACGAGGATGCCGCCCTGGGACTGCACGATGGCCTTGGGCAGGCCGGTGGTGCCGGAGGAGTAGAGCACCCACAGCGGGTGCGAGAAGGGGACGTGCTCGTAGACCGGCGCGGTGTCGGCGGCGGTCAGCGCGGACCACTCCAGGGTGCCCTCGGGGGCCGGGGTGCCGAGCAGCGGGATGTGGACGACGGCGCGCAGCGTGGGTAGTTCGGCGCGCAGCTCGGCGACGGTGTCGCGGCGGTCGTGCTCCTTGCCGCCGTAGCGGTAGCCGTCGACGGTGAACAGGACGACGGGCTCGACCTGCTGGAAGCGGTCGAGGACGCTGCGGGCGCCGAAGTCGGGGGCGCAGGAGGTCCACACGGCGCCGACGGCGGCGGTGGCGAGGAGGGCGACGACGGCCTCGGGGATGTTGGGCAGGTAGCCGCTGACCCGATCGCCGGGACGGACGCCGAGACCGCGCAGTTCGGCGGCGAGGGAGCCGACCTGGCGGCGCAGTTCGGCCCAGGTGATCGGCGTCGGCTCATGTGTCTCGTCCACATGGAGCAGAGCGGTGTCCTGGGGGCGCTCGTCGGCGGCGCGCAGCGCGTGCTCGGCGTAGTTGAGGGTGGCGCCCGGGAACCAGTCGGCACCCGGCATGGCGTCGTCGCCGAGGACCCGCTCGTACGGGGTGGCGAACCGGACGTCGAACCATTCGGCGACGGCCGCCCAGAAGGCTTCGAGGTCGTCGACGGACCAGCGGTGCAGGGCCGCGTAACCGCCGTCGGCGGGGGCTCCGTGGCGCTCGGCCGCCCAGGCCTGGAAGCGGGTGACGGCGGCCGCGGCGACGCGGTCCTCGTCCGGCTGCCAAAGCGGCTCGGTCTGCGCTGATGTCATCGATCGACTCCCCTGGAGCTGTACACGGGCTAGGCGTGTGTCCCGCGCACAGGGTGGACGGTGCGCGCGACGCGGCTGACAGGGACGATGCCACGGGACGCGCGTTCGCACCAGGGTTCGCCGCCCATGGTCCGGTAGGTGAATATGTGCTCTGACCATGGGTGAACGGCAGTTGAACGACGCTCGCACGCCCCTTCGGGGGTGGCAGGGTGATCAGCATGAACGGTCGTGAGCTGGTGCGCTCGGTGAAGGTGCTGGGTTCGGTGCAGGCGCTGCGGACGGTGGGGGCGGCGTGGCGACGGCGCCGTACCGACGCGCGGGCGCTGCCGCCGCGGGGTCCGGAGCGGGCCCGGACACCGGGTCCGGTGTGGGCGGCGATCCCCCAGCCCGGCGGCGGGATCGTCCGCTTCGACCGCGCGGAGCTGCGGGTGTCGGTGGCGGCGGGCGGCATCGTCTTCTGGGGCTGGGACGGGGCGGCGCCGCTGCCGTCGTACGCGCTGGCGGGCGAGCCGCCCGAGCCGGATCCGCGGGCCGTCCTGGAGCCGGACACCGACGGCGGCTGGCGGGTGGTGTCGGAGCGGGTGACGGTCGCGGTGTCCCGGCACGGCGCGGTGGAGATACGGACGCCGGGCGGGGTGGTGCTGCGCCGCGACCTGCCGCCGCGCTGGTGGGAGCCCGTGGCCAAGGAGCCGGCGGTCAAGAGTCCCGTACCTCAGGAGTCCGTACCCCAGGAGTCCGTACCTCAGGAGGCGGCGACGGGGACGGGCGCGGCCGGGGAGGCGGCTTCTCCGGAGGCGGCACCCGACAGGGCCGCGGCCCGCTGGGTGCAGCGCAGCGAAGTGCCGGCGGACGCGCGGTTCTTCGGGCTCGGCGGCCGGGCCTCGGGGCCGCGGCTGCGGAACGGGACGTACCGGCTCTGGAACACCGACCCCGCCGCTCCCTTCTCCCCCGGCGACGACCCGCTGTACATCACCATGCCGGTGCAGCTGGTGGTGGCGGACGCGGGCACCCACCTGGCCTTCTACGACAACTCCTGGGACGGCCGGGTGCTCCTCGCCGAGGGCACCGAGGGGGCCGGTTCCGGACACGACCGGCCGGGCACCAGCGAGCTGCGGATGGAGGGCGGCCCGCTGCGCTGCTGGGTGGTGGTCGGCACCCCCGCGCGCGTCCTGCACGGCTGGTCCGCGCTGACCGGCGCGCCCGCGCTGCCGCCGTCCTGGGCGCTGGGCCCGCAGCACGCCCGCTGGGGCTTCGGCGGCGAGCGCGAGGTACGGCGGATCGCCGACGGCTACCGGGACCGGGGGCTCGCGCTCTCCGCGCTGCACCTGGACATCGACCACTACGACGGGCACCGGGTCTTCACGGTGGACCGGGAGCGGTTCCCGGATCTGCCGGGGCTCGCGGCCGAGTTGCGCGAGCGCGGCGTACGCCTGGTGTCGATCGTCGATCCGGCGGTGAAGGCGGAGCCGGGCGATCCGGTGTACGAGGGCGGGCGCGCGGCCGGGGCGTTCGTCCGGGACGGCCGGGGCGAGGAGGTCCGGGGCGTGGTGTGGCCCGGGGAGTGCGCGTACCCGGACTTCACCGATCCGGAGGCCCGGACCTGGTGGGGCACGCTGTACGAGGAGCGGCTCGCGCAGGGCTTCTCGGGCGTATGGCACGACATGAACGAACCGGTGTCGTTCACCGCGTTCGGCGACCGCACGCTGCCGCGCTCGGCCCGGCACTGCCTGGAGGGGCGGGGCGGGGACCATCGCGAGGCGCACAACGTGTACGGCCTCGCGATGGCCCGCGCCGGATACGAGGCGCTGCGCCGGCTGCGGCCGCGGGAGCGGCCGTTCCTGTTCTCGCGCTCCGGATGGGCGGGGATGCAGCGGTACGGGGGGACCTGGTCGGGCGACGTGGCGACCGGGTGGCCCGGGCTGCGCGCCTCGCTGGCGCTGGTGCTCGGCCTCGGGCTGTGCGGGGTGCCGTACTCGGGGCCGGACGTCGGCGGCTTCGACGGCGACCCGGCGCCGGAGCTGTTCCTGCGCTGGTACCAGCTGGGGGCGTGGCTGCCGCTGTTCCGGACGCACGCGGCGATCGACGCGGGGCGGCGCGAGCCGTGGGAGTTCGGTCCCGAGGTCCTCGCCCACGCGCGCGTGGCGCTGGCCGAACGGGAGCGGCTGCGGCCGTACTTCGTCACCCTGTCGCGGCTCGCCCGGGCGACGGGCGCGCCCTACGCACGGCCGGTGTGGTGGGGGACGCCGGAGGACCGGGCGCTGCGGGACTGCGAGGACGCCTTCCTGCTCGGGGACGCGCTCCTGGTCGCCCCGGTGCTGACGCCGGGCACGGACCGGCGGGCGGTGCGGCTGCCGCGCGGGCGCTGGTACGACACGGCGACCGGGCGGGCGTACGAGGGCCCGGGGCAGGTGCTGCTCGACGCGCCGCTGTCGCGGGTGCCGGTCCTGGCCCGGGCGGGCGCGGTGATCCCGGTCCGGGACGGGGACGGCAACGGCGACGGCGACGGCGGGGGCGAGCCGGTCCTGGAGGTGTGGGCGCCGGCGGCGGGGCGGACGGGCGGCGGTCTGGTCGTCCGGGACACCGGGGACGGCTGGGAGCCGGGCCGGCTCGAGCGGTACCGGTCGCGGCTGGTGGACGGGCGGGTCGTGGTGGAGTGGGTGACGGACGAGGGAGCGGTGGAACCGGAGTTGCGGGTCCGGGTGCGCGGGCTCGGGGGCGACGGTGACGAGGGCGGGGGCGGGGAGGCCGGAGCGGCCGGAGAAGGGTGACGGCCGCCGCGTCCTGTCCCGGGCCCGGGGCGCGTCAGCCGTACATCCCGGCGAAGAAACGCCGTACCGCCTCCGTGTGCAGCGGGAACGCCAGCTCCTGCGGCCCGTACAGCAGGTGGTGTCCGCTGGTCTCGTCGGTCGGGACCGACGGCGGCAGGGCGGCGGCAGGGCGGGGCGGCAGGAGGCCGAAGAGGAGGAGGTGGCCGCCCGGGGAGCTGAGCGCGTCGGCGAGCCGGACGTCCCCGGCCGCGGCCTCGATGCCGGTCTCCTCGCGCAGTTCGCGGACGACGGCCTCGTGCCAGTCCTCGGCGTGGTCGACGAAGCCGCCGGGGAGGGCGACGAGGCCGGACTGGGGCTGGATGGCGCGGGTGATGACGACGAGCGCCGTGGGCCGCCGCGGATCGGTCACCGGCAGCAGGGCGACGGCGACCGGGAGCGGGTTGCGGTAGGCGGTGGTGCCGCAGGCGGCGCAGGTGCGGGGCCAGCCGAGGCCGTCCGGGTAGCGGGTGCCGCAGGCGGAGCAGTGGCTGAAGGGCGCGGGGCGCGAGGTGTCGGTCACGGGCCGACCGTATGTGATCACCCTTCCGCGCCGCTGCCGGAACTGGTAGACGGTGTGCATGACAGGACTGACAAGGTTGAAGACGTCCCTGCGGCCGGCCGGGGCCGCCCCGTTCGCCTCCGCCGTCCGGGCCCTCGGCGCGCTGGCCGCCGCCGGTCTGCTGGCCCTGACCGCCGCCGCGCCCTCGGCGAGCGCAGCCCCGGAGCCCAAGGCGCCGGCCGGGTTCGTGGCGCTGGACCGGGTGGACCGGACGATCCTTCAGGAGATCCGCTACGCCACGCCGCACAACTTCGTGGGCGAGCCGGTGGACGGGTACCGGCAGCCGATGTGCCTGCTGACCCGGCCGGCCGCCGAGGCGCTGCGCCGGGCGCAGGTGAAGCTGGTGGCCCGCGGCTACTCGCTGAAGGTGTACGACTGCTACCGGCCGCAGCGGGCGGTGGACCACTTCGTGCGCTGGGCCGGGGACCTGGGCGACGAGCGGATGAAGCGGGAGTTCTATCCGCTGGTCGACAAGTCGCGGCTGTTCGAGGACGGGTACATCGCGGAGAAGTCGGGACACAGCCGGGGGTCGACGATGGACCTGACCGTCGTACGGCTGCCCGCCGCGCCCACGCGCGCGTACGAGCCGGGCGAGCCTCAGGTGGAGTGCTTCCGGCCGCAGACGGAGCGGTTCCCGGACAACTCCCTGGACATGGGGACCGCGTTCGACTGCTTCGACACCCTCTCGCACACCGACGACCCCCGGATCACGGGCGCGCAGCGGGCCAACCGCGACCTGCTGCGGGACGCGCTGGCCGCCGAGGGCTTCGTCAACCTGCCTGAGGAGTGGTGGCACTTCACCTACAAGCCGGAGCCGTTCCCGGACACCTTCTTCGACTTCCCGGTGGCGCGCCGGTCGGTGGGCGGGCAGTGACAGCGACCGGCAACGGGGGGCAGGCACGGACGACGAGCCGGACCCGGACGACGGGCACGGACGTCTTCCCCGCCCGGACCGCCCGTGCCACACTCCCCCGTAACTGACGCTTAGTCAGATCCGAGGGGTGTCGGAGGGACGGAGGGTCGCGGATGACACGCGCGCGCAGGCCGGTGGTGCCCGGCTGGTTCACGGACGACACCGATCCCGACGGCGCGTTCCGGCTTCTCGGGACGCGCTGCACCGCCTGCGCGGCCGTGTTCTTCCCCCGGGAGGACGACGGCTGCCGCAATCCGTACTGCCCCGGCGGCGGCGAACTCGCCGAGACGCCGCTGTCCCGGCGCGGCCGCGTCTGGTCGTACACCGACGGCCGCTACCGGCCGCCCGCGCCGTACGTCTCGGACCCGGACACCCCCTGGGAGCCTTACACCCTCGTCGCGGTGGAGCTGGCGGCCGAGGGCATGGTGGTGCTCGGGCAGGCCGCGCCGGGCGTGCGGCCCTCCGAGCTGGCGGTCGGTGCGGAGGTCGAGCTGGTGCCGGGCGTCCTGCACGAGGACGCGGAGCACGTCTGGACCACCTGGCACTGGCGGCCCGTCGCCACGGACGCGCGGGAGGCGGCGTGCTGACCGACATCGCCGTCCTCGGCGCCGGGATGCACCCGTGGGGCAAGTGGGGCCGGAGTTTCGTCGCGTACGGGGTGGCCGCCGCGCGGGCCGCGCTCGCCGACGCCGGCCTCGACTGGCGCGAGGTCCCGTCGGTCGTCGGCGCCGACACCGTGCGGGGCGGCTATCCCGGGTACGTGGCCGGGGCCAGCTTCGCCCGGGCGCTCGGCTGGCAGGGCGCACGGGTGACCAGCGTCTACGCGGCCTGCGCCTCGGGGGCCCAGGCGATCGGCACCGCCCGCGCGCAGATCCTGGCCGGGCTCGCCGACGTGGTCCTCGTGGTGGGCGCGGACGCGGCACCGAAGGGGTTCTTCGCCCCGGCGGGCGGCGAGCGTCCCGACGACCCCGACTGGCTGCGCTTCCGGGTCCTCGGCGCGACCAACCCGGCGTACTTCGGCCTGTACGCGCGCCGCCGGATGGCGCTGTACGGGGACACGCCGGAGGACTTCGCCCGGGTGAAGGTGAAGAACGCGGCGGCGGGCGCGCTCAATCCGCTGGCCCGCTACCGCAAGGCGGTGAGCGCGGACGACGTGGCGGCCTCGCCGGTGGTCGCCGATCCGCTGCGGCTGCTCGACATCTGCGCGACCTCGGACGGGGGCGCGGCGCTCGTCCTGTCGAGCATGGCCTTCGCCCGACGGCACGGGCATCCGGACCCGGTCCGGATCCGGGCGGTGTCCACCGTCACGCCGGAGTATCCGCGGACGGTCCTGGACCTGCCGGACATCGCCACCGACGCCATGGTGGGTCACGGCGTCGCCGATCGGCCCTTCCGGCCCTTCCGCGCGTCGATCGCCCGGGCCGCGTACGAGGAGGCGGGCATCGGCCCGGAGGACCTGTCGCTGGCGGAGGTGTACGACCTGTCGACGGCGCTTGAACTGGAGTGGTACGAGGACCTCGGGCTGTGCCCGGCGGGGCACGGCGCCGCGCTCGTACGGAACGGGGTGACCGCGCTGGGCGGGCGCGTCCCGGTCAATCCGAGCGGCGGCCTCGCCTCGTTCGGGGAGGCGGTGCCGGCGCAGGCCATCGCGCAGGTCTGCGAGCTGACCTGGCAGCTGCGCGGGGCGGCCGGGGACCGGCAGGTGCCGGGGGCGCGGGCCGGGATCACCGCCAACCAGGGGCTGTTCGGCCACGGGTCGGCGGTGGTGGCGGTCCGCTGACGGCCCTGCCACCCCGGTGGGGGCCGGAGCTGTCCGGTCCCCACCGGGCGGAGCGGGTCAGCGGCCGGCCGGCGCGCCGGCCGCGGCGGGCGGCGGGTGCTCGGCCAGCACCAGGGCGTGCTGGACGACGGCCACGAGGACGTTCTTGACCGACTCGCGGTCGCGCGCGTCGCACATCACCAGCTCGACCTCGGGGTCGAGGTCGAGCGCGCCCCGGACGGTGTCCGCCGCGAACCGGCGGGCCCCCTCAAAGCAGTTGACGGCCACCGTGAAGGGGATGCCGCGCCGCTCGAAGTAGTCGATGGCGGCGAAGCTGTCCTCCAGACGCCGGGTGTCGGCGAGGACGACGGCCCCGAGCGCGCCCTGCGCGAGCTCGTCCCACAGGAACCAGAAACGGTCCTGTCCCGGCGTACCGAACAGATAGAGGACGAGGTCCTCGCGCAGGGTGATCCGGCCGAAGTCCATGGCGACCGTGGTGGTCGTCTTGGTCTCGACGCCGTGCAGATCGTCGACCGGCCGGCCGACCTCGCTCAGCATCTCCTCGGTCCGCAGCGGCCGGATCTCGCTGACCGCCCCCACGAGGGTGGTCTTGCCCACCCCGAAGCCGCCCGCCACCAGGATCTTCAGCGTCACCGGCTCGACCGGCGGCTGCCTGCGGCCGGTACTAGAGCGCCCGAAGGCCATTGATCACCTCACGAAGGATGCTCACGTCCGGCAGCTCGGCCGGCGGAACGGGGCGGGTCACGTGTACGAGCTCGTCGTCCACGAGATCACCGATCAGGACCCGGACCACCCCGACGGGGAGGTCGAGCCCTGCGGCGAGTTCGGCGATCGACTGCGGCTGCTCGAAGCAGCGTTCGACGATCTCGACATGCTCGGGGGACAGCGTCTGGTCGCGGCCGGGGTCCCCGGCGGCCGGTTCCGGGACCACGACCGCGATCAGGTCGAGCCGGTGCCGGCTCGCGGCGCTGGTGCGGCCGCGGGTCATGGCGTACGGGCGGACCACCGGCCCCGCCTCGTCGTCGTACCAGTGGCCGACCGCGTCCTGCTGGGACTGGTCTGCGTCAGTCATGCCGTCCCCCTTGTTCATCCCCCGTTGGTCAGGCCGGACCGGGGCGCCGTGGCGAGATGGGCACCGACCCGCTTGACCATGAGCGTCATCTCGTACGCCACCTGGCCGACGTCCGATTCGGAGTCGGCGAGCACGGCCAGGCAGGAGCCGTCACCGGCGGCGGTGACGAACAGGAAGGCGTCCTCCAGCTCGACGACGGTCTGGCGGACCCGGCCCGCCTCGAAGTGCCGGCCCACGCCCTTGGCCAGGCTGTGGAAGCCCGAGGCGACGGCGGCGAGGTGCTCGCCGTCCTCGCGGGTGAGGTCCTTCGAGGCGCCGGTGGCCAGGCCGTCGCTGGAGAGCACCAGGGCCTTGCGGATGGAGCCGACGCGCTGGACCAGTTCGTCGAGGAGCCAGTTCAGCTCTCCGTTGCCCTGGGCGGCGCTGTGGGTTGCTGCGGCGTTCGGTGCGGTCATCGACCGTCCCCCTCGGGTGTCGTTCCTCGTGCTGTCGTTCCGGGCGCTGTTCCGGGTGCTGAACCGGGCGTCGCCGCCCGGGAGTCCGTCGTGCCGGCTCCGGCCGGGCCGGGTTCGGGCACCCCGTCGTTCTGCCGGCGGCCGCGCTGCCAGCCGCGCTGCATCGAGGCCATGCGGCTGCGCACCTCCTCGGCGTCCCGCTCGAAGGGGTCGGTCCCGGGCCCGGAGCCCGCGGGGCCGGCGGCCGGCCGGGCCTCGTCGCGGGCGCCGTGCGCCCGCAGCTGCGGGGCGAGGCTGGCCTGGCGCACCCGGCGGGGCAGTCCGTCGAACAGGGGTTCCTCCTCCTGCGGCGGTACGGGCACCAGGGTGGGCGCGGGCCGGACGCGAGCCAGTTCCATGGTGTCTCCGTCTCCCGGTCCGTGGCTGTGACCGTGTCCGTCGTTCCCGGTGACGTGCCGGGAGTCGTCGCCGGAGGTGCCGTGGCCGGCCGGGCCCGCCGGGGCGCGGCCCGGTTCGTCGAGGCGCCGGCCGTGGTCGACGACGAGCGTCGGCGTACGGCGGCGGGGCAGTTGGACGGGGCCGTCGGCGAGGTCCCCGCCGGCCGGGCCCGCCGGGTCGGCGGCGCCGCCCGGGGCGGGCTGGTGCTGCTCGCCGCGGCGGCGGTGTTCGCGGGCGCGGAACAGTCCGCCGCGCTCGCTCTCGGTGTCGAGGAGGTCGGCCGCGCCGTCGAGCAGATCGTCGAGGGAGCCCGACTCCAGCGGCGCTTCGAGTTCGACGGGGCCGTCCAGGACCGGGCTCGGAACGGGTTCCGGGGCCGGGTCGGGGACCTTGGCGAGGGCGGGGCGGCGGCGCGGCAGCCCGGCCGGGCCGGTGGTCTGGGCGCGGTCGCCGCTCTCGCCGGCGGCGCCGTCGCGGCCGGCTCCCGGGCGTCCGTTGTCACGGTCCAGGCGGAAGCCGGCGCCCTGCGTCTCGGGGGCGTCGGTGAGCAGCGTGGCCGGGATGAAGACGACCGCGGTGGTCCCGCCGTACGGGGAGGTCTGCAACGACACCCGGACGTTCTGGCGCTGGGCGAGGCGGCTGACGACGAAGAGACCGAGGCGGTCGGTGTCGGACAGCTCGAACTCGGGGGTCTCGGCGAGCCGGAGGTTGGCTTCGAGGAGGACCTCGGGGTTCATGCCGAGGCCGCGGTCGTGGATCTCCAGGGTGAAGCCGTTGGCGACGCGCTCGCCGAGCACCTGGACGGCGGTGTGCGGGGGCGAGAAGACGGTGGCGTTCTCGAGGAGTTCGGCGACGAGGTGGGTGAGGTCGGCGACGGCGGGGCCGCCGACGCCCAGCCGGGGCAGCCGGCGGACCTCGATGCGCTCGTAGTCCTCGACCTCGGCGACGGCGGCGCGGACGACGTCCATCAGCTGGACGGGCTTGCGCCACTGCCGGGAGGGGGCGGCGCCGGAGAGGATCACCAGACCCTCGGCGTGCCGGCGCATACGGGTCGTCAGGTGGTCGAGCCGGAACAGGTCGGCCAGCTCGTCGGTGTCCTCGGTGCGCCGCTCCATGGTGTCGAGGAGGGTGAGCTGACGGTGCAGCAGGACCTGGTTGCGGCGGGCCAGGTTGACGAAGACCTCGGAGACGCCGCGGCGCAGCTCCGCCTGCTTGACGGCGGCCTCGACGGCGGCGCGCTGCAGGGTGTTGAGGGCCTGGCCTACCTGGCCGACCTCGTCCTCGCTGTAGGTGAGCTGGGGCACCTCGGTCGCGGTGTCGACGTCCTCGCCGGCGGCGAGCCGGCGCATCACGCTGGGCAGCCGGACGCCGGAGACCTCCTGGGCCTCCTTGCGCAGCCGGCGCAGGTCGCGGACGAGGCCGCGGCCGACGCGGACGGAGACGACGATGGAGACGAGGAGGGCGACGAAGCCGAGGACGCCGGCGATGCCGGCCTTGAGCAGGACGCGGTACGCGACGGGCTGGAGGCGTTCCTGGAGGCGCTCTCCGGCCGCGTAGTTCTCGCGGGCCAGGGCGTCGAGGACGGGGGTGGTCTGTTCCTGCCAGAGCTGGGCGGTGACGGCGCGCGGGCTGTCGGTGGGGCCCGCGGCTATCAGGGCCTCCTCCGACTTGCGCAGGGGCGCGGTCTCGGCGCCGGTCCAGTACTTCTCGTACCGGTCGCGGTCGCCCGCGGGCAGGACCTCCAGGTTGGTGTCGTAGTAGGTCCTGCGGGTGGCGACGATGTCGGTGAGGGCGCGGATCTCCGCGGGGGTGATCCGTTCGGCGACGAGCGCGGAGCCGACCAGCGCGTCCTCGCGGGCGACGATCTCGCGGGCTCGGGTGATGCCGACGAGGGCGCGGCCCTGCTTGTCCATCTCCACGTCGTCCAGGGCGTGGAGGGACATGAGGAAGCCGTAGCAGGGGTCGACCAGGCGGTTGAAGAAGTCGAGCGCCTGCATCCGGCCGACGCTGCGGTTCTCCACGGAGCGGCGCAGCGAGTCGAGGCCGTCGAGGGCTTCGAGGAGGAGGGAGAGCCGCTGGGCGGTGGCGGGCGGCATGTCGCCGCTCACGCCGGGCTCGGCGGCGTTGCGCCGGATCAGGGCGACCTGCTGGTCGGTGGCCTCGCGTTCCTGGCGCAGCCGGGTCATGGCCTCGGCGGCGCGGGGATCGGCGAGATAGACGAGGGATTCGCGGCGTTCCTTCTGCAGGACACGGGCGGTGTCCTCGATCGGGTAGCCGATCTTGTCCATGATGTAGCCGGTGTCGAGGAGCGTACGGGCCTCGCGGCCGGTCAGGACCGTGGAGAAGCCCCACAGTCCGGTGAGGGAGACGAGCGGTACGAGGAGCAACGCCACGATCTTCCGGCGGATGGATTTCCCGCGAAAGCGCATGGCCTCCCCCAGCTCGGCCTCCGCGGCCGCGGAGGCTCCTCACATCGGCACGCCTGGCGTCAACACGCGGCGTCAACCTTCGGCTTCAACTAACGGCGGCGCGAGCCTACTACTGCATCACGGCCAATCCGAAGGCGTGGCCGGTCGATTTTCGGCCGGTCGGGAAGGTGTTGATCATGAGATGTCCCGGTATTCGGGGAGTTGCGTTGCACTGGTGTGGCGCAGGACACCCGCTGGTCAGGGCTTTCCACGGGGCGGGCGGTTGGCTGGAATTGTCTGTTCCGCTCCCGCCGTGACCGACCCCCGGCGAAACCTTTTCCCTCCCTCATGCGTCATTCTGTACGGGGGAGGCTTGTGTCCGCGTAAAGCGACTCAAAACGGGCAGCCACCCGGAACACATCGGTGGTGGGGAGTGACGGCGCTATGGAACACGAGGCGCAGCCGGTACGGCAATTGTGGGTGGACGACGAGCGGGGCCGGCGAAGGATGCCGGACCCGGTGCGAACGGCGGCGGTACGGGCCGTTCTGATCGTCTCGGTGACGCTGATCCTTTCGATGGTCGCCTTCCTGTGCTCGGTCACAGGATCGTGGCTGGCGTTCCCGATGACGCTCGCGGCGATAGCCGGCACGGTCGTCGCGACCTGGTCGGTGCTCGACGTATGGATCACCCGTCAGGTGTGGCGACAGCGCAACGGGGTCGTCTCCGAGCCGAGCAGTGCGGAGCGACCGCTGCGGCGGGAACGCCGCCAGGAGGAGTCCCAGGAGCACCCCGGGCCCGCGGCCCGCGCGGGCAAGGGGCTGCTCCCGGAGGGGGCTCTCTCGGAGGCGGCCTGACCGTCAGCGGCTTTCTCGGGCGTACCCGAGGGGCCGGAAGCAACACCCGGCGGACGGCCGTGGAGCGGTGGAGGTCTCACCGCTCCACGGCCGTTCGCACGTCCGGACCTCCCCGGCGTGCGGAGCGCCGCCGTCTCCGGTGAGGTGAGAGTCGACGACACCGATGCCGGTCGCCGAGCCGTGCCACGGCCGTGCGACGCCGAGGAGACAAGGCCCCCGATGAGGTTCGACTTCACCGCACGACTCGCGGCGGCCGTGACCGCCGCGACGACGATCATGGCGATGGGCTCGGCGGCCGCCGCCGCGCCCTCGGGCGGGGACGGCAGACCGTTCCTCGACCCGCTGCACACCGTCTCGACCATCGCCTCGACCGTTCCGGACAACGGGGACCTCAACCCGTACGGCACTGTCCTGATCGACAAGAGCGTGGGCGACCTGCGCCGCGGCAACGTCCTGGTCAGCAACTTCAACAACGCCGCGAACCAGCAGGGCACCGGGACCACGCTCGTGCAGGTCGATCCCGACGGCTCGGCCAGCCTGTTCGCCCGCATCGACCCGGACCGCCTGCCCGGGCCGTGCCCCGGCGGGGTCGGGCTGACCACCGCGCTGTCCGTCCTGCCCGGCGGCTGGGTGGTGGTCGGCAGCCTGCCGACGGCGGACGGCACCTCCGACACCGCGCAGGCCGGATGCCTGATCGTGCTGGACCGGCACGGCGAGGTCCGCGAGACGTTCAGCGGCCACGGGATCAACGGCCCCTGGGACATGACCGCGCGGAGCTGTGGCGACCGGACCGATCTGTTCGTCACCAACGTGCTCAACGGCACCGTCGCCGCCGGCGGCGACGTCGTGCGGGAGGGCACCGTGCTGCGCATCAGCCTGCGCACGCACGACGACCGGCCGCCGACCCGGGTCGACACGACCGAGATCGGTTCGGGCTTCGCCGAGAAGACCGACCCGGCGGCGCTCGTGATCGGGCCGACGGGCGTCGGACTGAAGGGCTCGACGCTCTACGTGGCCGACACCGTCGACAACCGCATCACCGCGATCCCCGACGCGCTGACCCGGGACGACAGCGCCGGCACCGGCGACGTGGTCACCACCGACGACAACCTCAACGGTCCGCTCGGCCTCGCGATCACCCCGAAGGGCGACATCCTCACCGTCAACAGCGGTGACGGCAACATCGTCGAGACCACCCGCAGGGGTGAGCAGGTGGCCGTCCGCACACTCGACAGCAGCGGCACCCCGCCGGGAGCGGGCGCGCTGTTCGGGCTCGCGGTCGCCGCGAAGCCGGACCGGGTCTACTTCGTCGACGACGCGACCAACACGCTGAACCTGCTCAGCCGGCCCTGAGGCAGGGGTGGGGCGCCGCCGGAACACGACGGCACCCCACCACCGTCTTTCTAGGTTTTCTCCAGGTAGGCGAGGACGGCGCGGACCCGGCGGTTGCCATCCTGGTCGTCGGTGATGCCGAGCTTGCCGAACAGCGAGGTCGTGTACTTGCCGATGGCGCCCTCGCTGAGGAACAGGCGGCGGCCGATGGCCTGGTCGGACAGGCCCTCGGCCATCAGGGCCAGGACCGTGTGCTCGCGCTCGGTCAGCCGTTCCAGACCGCGGGCCGGGGAACCAGCGGACAGCAGCCGCGCGATCACGGCCGGGTCCAGGGCGGTCCCGCCACCCGCGACGCGCTCCAGGGCGTCGACGAACTGCTCGGCTTCGAAGACGCTCTCCTTGAGCAGATAGCCGACGCCGCCGGAACCGTCGGCCAGCAGCTCGCGGGCGTACAGCCGCTCGACATGCTGGGAGAGGATCAGGACCGGGAGCCCGGGCACCTCGGCACGGGCGTCGAGAGCCGCCCGCAGGCCCTCGTCCCGGTGGGTCGGCGGCATCCGGACGTCGATGACGGACACGTCGGGGCGCCAGGTCCGCAACGCGTCGAGGGTCTCGGGGCCGGTGGCCGCGGTCGCGACCACCTCGTGCCCGTAGGCCTCGATCAGGCGGACCAGGCCGTCCCGCAGGAGGTAGAGGTCTTCGGCTACGAGAACGCGCATGGCACCGTCATCCTGACACGCGTCGGCCCGCCGGGCGGACTCGTGACCTCCAGAGTGCCGTCGAACACCGCGAGGCGGCGGCGCAGCCCGTCGAGGCCCCCGCCGGCCTCGAATCCCGCGCCGCCACCGCCGTCGTCCCGGACCTCGGCGACCGCGCCGGAGCCGTCCCGGCCGGCGGCGAGGGCGACGCGCGCGTGCGAGGCCCCGGCGTGCTTCACCACGTTGGTGAGCAGTTCGGCGACACCGAAGTAGACGGCCGACTCGACCGGCGCCTCCAGGCGGGGAAAGCCCCCAACGCCGCCGGACTCCGCGTCGACATCGACATCGACGGGGAGGGCGACGTCCAGGGCGAGAGCGCGTATCGCGTCGGCGAGCCCCCGCTCGCTCAGGACGGGCGGGCTGATGCCCCGAACGAGTTCGCGCAGTTCGGCCAGCGAGGCGGCGGCGCCGGTCCGCGCGTCCCGCATCAGCGCCCGGGCCCCTTCGGGGTCGGTGTCCATCAGCCGCTCGGCGGTCGCGAGCGAGAGCCCGAGCCCGACGAGGCGGGCCTGCGCCCCGTCATGCAGATTCCGCTCTATGCGGCGGATCTCGGCGGCCTGCGCGACCGTCACGTCGGCGCGCTGCGCGGTCAGTTCGCCGACGCGGTCGGCCAGGGCCATCGCCGGGGACGGGCGCAGGAAGCGGACGGCGACCGGCTCGACGGGCCGCCACGCGTACGGGGCCGAGCCGACGGCCAGCAGCAGGGCGAGCACCCCGGCGAGACGCTGGGCGGGGCGGGCCCGGCCCCGCTCAGCCCGAGCACGGCGAAGGCCGCGCCGGCCGGCGGGAGGACCGCGACCAGGCCCGCGGTGAACGGCGCGATCGCGGTGAACCGCAGGTCGCGCCAGGTGGCCGGGTCGCTCCAGCGGATCCGCCACTTCTGGTCCAGCAGGGCGTCCCGGCGGCTGCGCTCGTAGGAGAAGCCGTTCCACCAGTACCCGGTGGACAGCCGGCCGACCGGGCCGGGCCGCCGGTGTCCGGCGGGCAGGTCGGTGCCGGTCCAGCGTGCGACGAGGAAGCGGACCGCCCGGCAGACCGGGCCGGACAGGGCGAGGGTGCCCGTGCCCACCAGGATCAGCGGCAGCAGCCAGGACCAGGGGTTGCCCGCCCCCCAGTGGATCCCCAGGGCCACCGCTCCGGCCCACACGGCGGGTACCAGGAGGGTCACGGCCGCCACGGCACAGGCCCGTACGAATCCCACGGCCGCCGCCACCGCCCAGCCCCTTGGCCGTCCCATGGTCTCCCCCTGTTCCCGGGCCCGGGGAGTTCCCGGGTCCGTCCGCCGCTGTCACGTTCCCACTGTGCACCGCGTGCGGGCCGTCCGAGCTCTTGCCCGGCAAGGAGTGGGGCTTGCCCCACCCCGACGTGGGGCAAGGCCGATTCCGCGCCCGGCGGTCCGTTCGTAGTGTCGTGGGCATGGACCTCACCGCTCAGCACGCCACCACGACCGCGCCGGCCCTCGCCGACGCCTCCCCCGCCCACGACGCCCTCACCACGGTGCGGCGCTGCGTCGTGCTCTACGGCGCGCTCGGCGGCGCCGCCCTCGCCGGCGTCGTCACGGTGGCGGGCGCCGGACATCCTGTGAACACCTTCATGTGGGTCAGGGCGGTGTTGCTGCCGCTCGTCGCCGTGTTCCTGCACCGCTTGGCCGTCGCCGCCTCCCGGGGGGACCGCAAAGCCTTCGAACGGCTGCGCGGCCTCGCGGCCGTCCTGCCGGTCGCGATCGTCGGCGTGGACCTGATCCCGGGGGTCTGCCCACCGTGGTACGCCGTGCTCCAGGCGGTCTGCGTGCTGCCCGTCGCCGGTGTGGCGGTCCTGACCCGGCGCGCGGCGCTGCGCGCCGTCTTCCCCAAGGTCCGCCAGAGAGCGTGACGGTGCCGGAGCCGGGAGACGGGCCGGTCCGCCGGGAAACACGATGCTTCCCGGCGGACCGTCGCCTGTTCCACGCCTACGCCTGCGCCTCGGCGCCCGTCGTCGCGGCCTCGGCCGGCGACCGGCGGAACATCCGGGTCGCCGTGATCTCGCCGTGGATCGTCTCGCCGCCCTCGGTGGCCGGCTGCGGCAGGCCCGGCCGCAGGTGCTCCTCCACGCTGATGTACTTCAGACCCGCGCGCAGGTCGGCGTCGTTGCGCAGCCGGATGACCAGCGGGAACTCGGCGAGCGCCGTGGTGTCGAACAGACCCGTGGTGTAGAGCAGCTGGACACCGAGCGCGTCCGACACGGCCCGCTGGAGCTCCAGCAGGTACGTGGCGTTGGCGCGGCCGATCGGGTTGTCGAGGAACAGGGTGCCCGCGTGCCGGTGCTTGTCGCGGCCCCGGTCGTTGGAGCGCAGCGCGGCCATCGTGCAGTAGAGGGCGATGGCGGCGGTGAGCAGCTGGCCGCCGGAGAAGACGTCGCCCATCTGCCCGACCGGGACGCGCTCGGCGCGCAGCACCGCGTCCGGCTTGAGGATCTCGACCGCGATGCCGCGCGGTTCGAGCGCCGCCTGGACTCCGCGCAGCAGCAGTGACATGCCGTCGCGGCGCAGGTCGGAGTTCTTCTTCACGGCGGCGCGGGTGGCCTCGTCGACCACCTCGCCGAGCCGCTCGGTGAGGGTGGCCGCGTCGGGCTCCTCGAAGCGGATCCGCAGGAACTCCTGGCCCGACCACTCCCCCAGGCCCTCGGGCAGCTGGGACAGCCGCTGCGCCGAACGCAGCGTGGCGAGCGAGGACTCCACCAGGCCGCGCAGCCGGTCGACGATCGAGTCGCGGTTGCGCTCCAGCTGCGCCAGCTCGTCGGTGAGCACCCGCAGCCGGGGCGCGAACGCCTCGGCCCACTTCGCCGCGTGCTCCGGCAGCGCGGCGGCGGGCAGTTCGCGGATCTGCTGCCGGGCCGGAGTGCGGACCTGCTCGTAGCGGGTGGAGTTGGCGTGCCGGACGAGGATGTCGCCGGCCTCGCGGACGGCGGCGTCGGCGGCCGACAGGTCGGCGGCGCAGCCGCGCAGCGAGCGGCGGGCCTCGGCGGCGGCGGTGCGGGCCTCGGCGAGCGGGCCCGGGTACGGCTCGGGCTCCTCCTGCTCGGCGTCGGTGATGTCGGGGTTGTCTCGGAGCAGGTCGCGCAGCAGGGCGGCGGTCTCGTCGAAGCCGCCGGCGGCGTCCTCGGCGGCCCGGTGGCCCTGGAGCAGCCCGGCGTGGGCGGCGCGCGCGGCCTCCAGCGCGTCGGTGCGGGCGGCGAGTTCGCCGGTGGCCGTACGGAGCAGGGTCTGGGCGTGGTCGGCGTCGCCAGGGATCAGCTCCTCGGACAGCTCGGTGTGCGCCTCGCCGTCCTCGGGGGCCAGCCGCTCGGCCTCGCCGCGCAGCCGGCCCAGCTTCTCGCTGGCCTCGGAGGTGCGCGACTCCAGCTTGTGGACCAGTTCCTCGGCGCGGGCGGCGGCGGCCTGGCGGGACGGGCCGTCGGCGCCGTCGGTGGACTCCAGGAGCTGCTCGGCGCGGGTGCGGACCTTGTTGGTGAGCCGGTCGAGTTCGGCGAGGGCGGCGGACTCGTCGCTCTCGGCGCGGGCCTGCTCGGCGCGCAGGTCGGCGCCGACGCCGACCTTCTCGTACACCTGGGACGCGGCCCGGTACGCCTCGCGGAGCACGGAGAGCGCGACGCGCGGCGCGGCCGGGTCCTCCTCCGGGAGGCTCTCGGGGGCGCCGGCGATCTCGGCGCGCTCGGCGCGCAGGGCGCGGGCGGTGCGGTGGGCGTCGTCGGCGGCGCGCTGGGCGGCGCGGCGGTCCTCGTCGGCGGCGCGGGCGCGCTCCAGGCAGACCTGGGCGCGGGCCTCGTACTCGGTGGCGTCGTCGGCGAGTTCGCGCAGCTTGACCGGCCAGGCGGAGCGCTCTCGGAGCCGGAAGGCGAGTCCGGCGAGGGCGTCGGCGGCGCGGCGGGCGCGCTGGGCGGCCTCCTGGCGCTCGTCGCGCACCGTGCGGGCCTCGGCGGCGGCCTCGTCGGCCTCGGCCCGTACCGTACGGGCCTCGGCGAGGGCGGCGGTCGCGGTCTCGGCGGCGGTCCGGGCGGCCGCGGCGGCCGCCGCCAGTTCGGCGAGCATGCCGAGCGGGCAGTCGGCGCGCCAGGCGCCGATGCGGGCGGCGAGGGAGCGGTCGCCGGTGAGCCGGCCGGCGAGGGTCCGGATCTCCTCGTCGCGGGCGGCGGCGCGGGCGCGCAGGGCCTGGCGTTCCTCGTCGGCGGCGTGCTCGTCGTGCATGGCCGGGTTCGGCGGCACGAGGAAGACGTCCGTGTCCTGCGCGGCGTCGGGCGCGGGCACGGGGGCGAGGAGGGCGGCGGCGGTGCCGACGGCCACGGTGGAACGGGGCAGCAGGGCGGCGCCGGCGAGCGCCTCGCGGGCCCGGACGTACGAGGCGGGGTCGGTGATCACGACGCCGTCGACCAGCTCGGGGCGGCCGGCGAGGACGGCGGCGTGGTCGGCCGGGTCGACGGACTGGGCGAGGTAGCGCCAGCCGGGGAGGGCGGGGATACCGTGCTCGCCGAGGAACTCGACGGTGGCCAGGACGTCGGGGCCGGGCGGCAGCAGACCGCCGTCGCCGAGGGCGCCGAGGATGCGGTTGTCGTCGGCGGCGGCCGTGCGCAGGTCGAAGAGCTGGCGCTCGGCGGTGGCGATGGACTGGTCGAGCAGGGCCCGCAGGTCGTCGGCGTTCCGGTCGAACTCGGTGACCGTGAGGGCGGCGCCGTCGGCCGCGGTCTCCTCGGCGACGGCCTCCTCCGCGGTGGACGCGGTGTCGCCGGTGCGCTGGCCCGGGAGCGGGGATCCGCCCGGGGCGGCCGTGCCGGGCAGGCCGAGCAGGTCGGCCAGGCGCGGTTCGGCGGCCAGCGACTCGGCGGCGCGGCGCTCGGCGTCGTAGGAGTGCCGCGCGGCCTCGGCGGCGTCGGCGGCGCGGGCGGCGGCGAGTTCGGCGCGGGATTCGGCGGCGGCCGTCTCGCGGGCCCGCTCGGTGGCGGTCCGCGCGGCCTCGCGCGCCGTGTCCCAGGCGGCGACGGTGGTCTTCTCGGCGTCGGCGGCGGCGAGCGCGGCACGGGCCGGGTCGGCGTCGGGCGCGGTGTCGTCGAGCCAGCCGGCCCGGACGGCCTCGGCCGTCTCCTGCTCGACCTCGGCGAGGCGCTGGCGCAGGTGGCCGGCCTCGCTGCGGGCGCGCTGGGCCTCGGTGGCGGCGGAGGTGGCGTCGCGGTGGGCGGCCTCGCCGGCTTCCTGGAGGATGGCCCCCCGCTCCTCCTCCTCGGCCGCGTGCCGCTCGCCCTCCTCGGCGGCGGACGCGAGGGCCCGTACCAGATCGGCGGCGGCCTTGGCGCGGGCGGCGAGCGCCGGGGCGGCGTCCCGCTCGGCCTCGCGGATGGCGGTGGCGACGCGCGCGGAGCGGTCGCTCGCGGCGCGGTGGCGCAGCACGGACTCGGCGGCCTGCCAGGCGGCGTGCAGGGTGCGGGCGTCGATGAGTTCGCGGCGCTGGGCGGCGGCGCCCTTCTCGGCGGCGGCGAGTGCCAGCGAGGCGTGCCGGTAGGCGAGTTCGGCGGCGACGAGGGAGGCCCGGCCGCGGGCGGTCTCGGCTTCGGAGACGGCGTGGGCGGCGGAGGTGACCTGCTGGGCGAGCTCGGCGGCCCGGGCGCGTTCCGCGCCGGCGCGGGCGGACAGCCGGCGGGCCAGGGCGCGGGTGCGGCGCTCGGCCCCGGCGTGGACGTCGCGGGTGCGGGCGCGGGTCTCGGTGGCCTCGACGATCCGGGTGAGCAGGTCGACGGAGCCGGCGGTGAACTCGCGTTCGGCGGTGAGTTCGGCGCGCCGGCCGAGCTTGTTGCCGAAGCCGCTGATCAGGTCGGCGAGGCCGTCGGTGTCGCGGGTGTCGGTGACGGCGCGCAGCAGCAGGTCGGTGAAGTCGGAGTCCTTCTTGACCGCGAAGAGGCCGGCGGCCTCGCCCTCGTCGGCGTTCATCTCCCGCTGGTAGCGGAAGAGTTCGGGGTCGAGGCCCAGCTCGCCAAGGTGCTCGTTCCAGCGGTCGTGGATCTCCTCCCAGACGACCTCCAGGTGCGGGTACGCCTTGCCGGCCTCGGTGAGGGCGTCGCGGAAGCCCTTCATGGTGCGGCGGCGGCCGGTGGCGCCGGACGCGCCCTCGACGGGCGGGCGGACGGCGGTGGCCTCGGCGACCGGCAGGTTGTCCAGGCTGAGCCCGGGGCCGGGGCGGAAGGAGTACCAGGCCTCCGCGAACTTGCGCGGGTCGTTGGAGACCTGACGGCCGCGCCACTCGCTGACCTTGCCGACGACGACGAGTTCACCGGTGAGGGTGTGCTGCCACTCCAGGGCGACATGGCCGCAGTCGTCGGCGAGCAGGAACTTGCGGAGCACGCCGGAGCTGGCGCCGCCGAGGGTGTTGCGGTGGCCCGGGAGCATGACCGAGAAGATCAGCTTGAGCAGGACGGACTTGCCGCCGCCGTTCTCCAGGAAGAGCACGCCGGCGGGGGCGGGGCGGCGCGGCGGGCCGACCGGTTCCTCCTCGAAGAACTCCGCCTGGGTGGGCGCGGGACGGGGCACGGGTGCGCCGACCCCGCGCAGGTCCAGAACGGTGTCGGCGTAGCGGGCACCGGCCGGGCCGATGGAGTAGAGGCGGACCCGGGACAGCTCGTACATGTGCGGCGGACTCTCGTCGTGTCGTGCGGGGATCGGGCGGCGGATCGGACTGCGTGAAGGGAGGTGGGGAGACGGTGGGGCGGCAGTCGGGGGTCAGGCGTGGAAGGGCAGGCCGGCGTCGGCGGCGAGTTCCAGGTCGTCGCCCTCGGGCGGCGGCAGGAGGGTCGCGGAGCCGTCGCTGACGGAGACGACGCCCAGTTCGAGCAGTTCGGTCA
This sequence comes from Streptomyces laurentii, assembly GCF_040635425.1. Classification (NCBI taxonomy): domain Bacteria; kingdom Bacillati; phylum Actinomycetota; class Actinomycetes; order Kitasatosporales; family Streptomycetaceae; genus Streptomyces; species Streptomyces laurentii. The sequence goes on from NZ_JBEYHT010000011.1 coordinate 28,787, forward strand.
GGGCGGCGCTGCCGGCCATGTCGCGGACCTGGAGCTGGTAGCGGGCGGTGGTGCGGTAGGCACCGCCGGACTCGTCGCCGGTGCGCTGGAGGAAGCCGGAGTCGGTGAGGAAGGCGACGGCCTTGCCGACGATGCCCGTGGTGGAACCGGCCAGACGGCGGGCGTCCTTGGTGGCGCCGGTGGCGCTGCGCCGGGCGTAGATCCGCCAGGCGGCCTCCAGTCCGGGGGCGTCCGTGGCCGGGTCGGTGTTCTCCCCGTCCTGTTCGGCACGCTCCTCCAGGCGGCGGCAGGCCTGCCGGACGAAGGTGTCGACGCCGTTGACGGTGAGCCGGCCGATGTAGCCGTCGTCGGCCAGGTCCTCGGGCCTCGGGAAGGCCATGGCGGCGACGGCGAGGTGGGCGAGGCCGTGCAGGAAGCGGTCGGCGGAGTCGGTGGCGGCACGGCGGGCGTAGTCGCCCATGCGGACCGCGAAGACCGAGTCCTCGGCGGCGGTGACGGCCATGCCCGCGCGCGGGGAGACCTCCAGGACAACAAGGCCGAGGCCGGTCGCGACGGCGTCGGCGAGGCGCGCGAAACCGGGGTCCTCGCGGTAGCGGCGGAGCAGTTCGGCGTACTCGGCGTCGCGGGCGGGCAGCAGCTTGGGCTGGAGTCCGAAGGAGACGAGCCGGGCGGCGTCGGCCGCGTCGGCGGGGGTGAGCGCCGTGGCTGCGGGGTGCGCGGCCGGGGTCTGCGGGGCCTCCGGCTCGTTCCACGCCTCGGTGTGCTCGACGTGGTGTTCGCTCACGGCTGGGACTCCTCGGTACGGCGGTTCGGTGACTCGGGTTCGGGCTGGGGTTCGGGCCGGGGCTCGGACCCGGGCAGGGCCACGGGTTCGTGCGGGGCCACGGGTTCGGGCAGGGGCAGGCGTACGGGCGTCACGGCGACGGTCCGTACGGGGCGCGGGGGCTCCGTGCCGGACGCGCCGCCGGGCTCGGCGTCCAGGCGCCGGCCGCGCGGCAGCGGTACGGCCCGGACGTACGCGCGCGGGGACGATCCGGCGGCGGCCGGACGCGGTGCCCCGGTCCCGTCCGGCCGCTGGACGACGATGTGCGTCACGCGCAGGGCGGGGGTGTGGATGCCGGTGTCGGCGCCTTCCCCGGGCACGGAGGGCGACCCGGCCGCGGCCGGCGGTTCCTCGCCCGAACGCGCCGGTGCGTCACCATCCGGCGGAAGCGGCGCGGACGGCCGCGCGGACGGTGGCGTGGACGGCTCGGTCACGAGGCCTCCGTACGGTCGGCGGCCATGCCGACGGCGTCGAGGAGCGCGGTGCCGACGATGAGGTCGGCGCCGCCGAACTCGTGGTCGTCGAGCGGGGTGCCGTCGTCGACCGCGAAGAGCAGCCGCTCCTCGCCCTGGCGGTAGGCGGTGCCGACCGGCGGGCTGGCGGCGTGCACGGCGAGCAGGGCGACCAGATAGGGCAGGTCGGGGTCGCGCAGCCGGGCTTCGGCGAGCAGTCCGGACAGCCGGCGCGGGGCGTCGTGCTCCAGGTCGAGCAGTTCCATGGCGCTCGCCAGCTGCTCCTCGCTGAAGCGGCTGTCGTCGGGGGTGGCGATCAGGTCCGGCTCGGGCATCTCCGCGCCGAGGTGCTGGCGTTCCACGGGCGGCGTGAGCAGCAGGTCGACGAGATCGCCTATCCGGACGGAGGCGGGGGTGCGCAGTCCGGTGCCGTGCGCGAAGAAGGCGTCGGTGACCCGGGTGGCCTGCTCGGCCGGGAGCGGCAGGACCGGGGCGAGCAGCTGCCCGTACAGGTCGAGTCCGGTGTACGCGGTGGGCGCGGCGAACGCCTGGCGGTCCTGCTCGGCGCGGAACAGCGGGCCGGCCTCCAGGAGCCGGGACTGGAGCTGGGTGTGCCGGCGGATGCAGTCCTTGACGATGTCGACGAGCTCGGCGGCGCGGCGCTTGTGCTCCTGGTCCTCGGCCTCGTCGCGGGCCTTGCGGATGTTGGTGAGGATCGCGTTCTCGTGCCGGTAGCGGTCGGCGACGTGCTCCAGCGCCTCGGCGATCATGTCGGGGACGGTGTTGAGCCAGTCGACCGCGCGCACGTTGCGCCGGGTGGCCTCCAGGGTGCGGCGCAGGGTCTCCGCGTACTGCACGGTCCGGTAGCGGGCCTGTTCGGCGGCGAGCTGGGCGTCGGCGAGGCGGCCCCGGCGGATGAGCACCTCCAGCTTCACCTCGGCGGCGATCTGGGCGCTGGTGACGTCCGTGTCGAGGGCGCCGACCAGGACGTTGACGGCCTCGTCGGTGGTGCGCAGGCAGACTCCGCCGCCGTAGCCGGGGACCTCTTCGATGAGCTTGAAGTCGTAGTCGCGACGCGTGTAGACCCCGTCGGAGCCGAAGGTGCCGTAGACGGCGCGGAAGCCGCGGTCGACACTGCCGACGTTGATCAGGTTCTCCAGGACCCAGCGGGCCACCCGCTCGTGCTCGGCGGCGGGGCGCTCGGGGGCCTGCGCGGCGACGCGGGGCAGCAGCCGGGTGACGACCTGGTCGTGGTCGGCGCCGGTGTCGAAGTCCATGTGGAGGGTGACGAGGTCGATCGCGGCGAGGGCGACCTCGGCCATCGCGTAGACCGAGTACTCGCCCGCCAGATTGGCCTTGCGTACGTCGAGGTCGTGCAGCGGAGCGGTGCACGCGAGCGCGCGCAGCCGCCGCGCGAGCCCTTCGTCGGCGGCCGGGCCCTGCGCGGGGCGCGGCCCCGCGCTGAGCTGGGGCGGAGCAAGGTCCGTCGAGGCAGGCGAAGTCACGGTGCACAGACTAGGTCCTCGCGGCGACTACGGTCGAAACGGCGATTATGTGCCCGGTCGCACGGCCGGGCCGGGCGGCTGCGAAGGGGCGTTCCCGCCGCCCTCCTTGTCGTCGTCCTCCTCGTCCTTCTTGACGTCCTTCTTGACGTCCTTCTTGACGTCCTCCGGCGGGCCGTAGCCGCCCCCGCCCGGGGTGCGGACGACGAGGACGTCACCGGGGCCGACGTCCGTGGTGTCGATGCCGCCGAGGTCGTCGACGGTGCCGTCGGCGCGTTCCACGGTGTTGGCGCCGAGCGCGCCCGGCTCGCCGCCCGCCATGCCGTACGGGGGGACGCGGCGGTGTCCGGTCAGCAGCGCGAGGGTCATCGGCTCCAGGAACCGGATGCGGCGCTCGACCCCGGCCCCGCCGTGCCAGCGGCCGCGGCCGCCGCTGTCCTCGCGGACGCCGAACGAGTCGACGCGGACGGGCAGGCGCCACTCCAGGATCTCGGGGTCGGTGAGCCGGGAGTTGGTCATATGCGTCTGGACGGCGTCGGCGCCGTCGAAACCGTCCCCGGCGCCCGAGCCGCTGGCGACGGTCTCGTAGTACTGGACACGGTCGTTGCCGAAGGTGACGTTGTTCATGGTGCCGGAGCCCTCCGCCTGGACCCCGAGGGCGGCGTACAGGGCGCCGGTGACGGCCTGGGAGGTCTCGACGTTGCCGGCGACCGTGGCGGCGGGCGGCTCGGGCGCGAGCATGCAGCCGGGCGGCACCCGGACGTCGAGGGGTTCGAGGCAGCCGCTGTTGAGCGGGATGTCGTCGGCGACGAGGGTGCGGAAGACGTACAGGACGGCGGCCATGACGACGGCGGTGGGCGCGTTGGTGTTGCCGGGCCTCTGGGGCGAGGTGCCGGTGAAGTCGAGGACGGCCGAGCGGCGGGCACGGTCGACGCGGACGGCGACCTGGATGACGGCGCCGTCGTCCGTCTCGTAGCGACAGGACCCGTCGTGGAGGGTGGCGATGATCCGGCGGACCGACTCCTCGGCGTTGGCCCGGACGTGCCGCATGTACGCGTGGACGACGTCGAGGCCGAACTGGTCGACGGTCTTGCGCAGTTCCTCGATGCCCTTCTCGTTGGCGGCGATCTGGGCGCGCAGGTCGGCGAGGTTGGTGTCGGGATCGCGGGAGGGGTACGGGGCGTCGGCGAGCAGGGCCCGGGTCTCGGCCTCGCGCAGCGTGCCGTCGCGGACGAGGAGCCAGTTGTCGAAGAGGACGCCCTCCTCCTCGATGGTGCGGCTGAAGGCGGGCATGGAGCCGGGGGTGATGCCGCCGATCTCGGCGTGGTGGCCGCGGGAGGCGACGAGGAAGAGCAGGTCGGTTCCGGCGTCGTCGAAGACGGGGGTGACGACGGTGACGTCCGGCAGGTGGGTGCCGCCGTGGTACGGGTCGTTGATGGCGTACACGTCCCCGGGGCGCAGCTCGTCCCGGTCGCGCCGCAGCACCTCCTTGATGGACTCCCCCATGGAGCCGAGGTGGACGGGGATGTGGGGGGCGTTGGCGATGAGGTTGCCGTCGGGGTCGAAGAGCGCGCAGGAGAAGTCGAGGCGCTCCTTGATGTTGACGGAGCGGGCGGTGTTCTCCAGGCGGACGCCCATCTGCTCGGCGATCGCCATGAAGAGGTTGTTGAAGACCTCCAGGAGGACCGGGTCGACGTCGGTGCCGGCGGCCGTACGGGCGGGACGCGGGGTGACCCGGCGCAGCAGCAGATGACCGCCGTCGGTGGCGGTGGCGGCCCAGCCGGGGTCGACCACGGTGGTGGCGTCGGCCTCGGCGAGAACGGCGGGGCCGGTGGCGGTGTCGCCGGGGCGCAGGTCCTCGCGCCGGTAGAGCGGGGTGTCGGCCGGCGTGCCGCCGCTGTACGTGGTGACCGTGGCGCGCGGGGTGAGGGCGCCGCCGTGGCGGGTGCCGGCGGGGACGACGACGGGACCGTGCGGACCGGCCGTGCCGACGGCCTCGACCGAGACGGCCTCGACGACGAGGGGCGCGTCCGTGGTGAAGCCGTACCGCGCGCGATGCAGCGCCGTGAACGCGGCGCTCATCTCGTCGGCGGAGGCGAGGGGTATGGGGAGGCTCGCGTCGGTTCCGGCGTACCGCAACAGTACGCGCGCGTGAGTGGTGACCGCCTCGTCGGGGAGTCCGTCGGCGCGCAGGTCGGCGCGGGTGTCGTCGGCAAGTGCGGCGCAGAGCCGCTGGACCCGGTCGGCGGTGCCGGGCTCGTCGAGGCCCGCTTCGACGGACCGTTCGCGCATGGCGGTGGCGTCGGCGAGCCCGATGCCGTACGCGGACAGGACGCCGGCGAGCGGCGGGACGACGACGGTGTCGACGCCGAGCGCGTCGGCGACGGCGCAGGCGTGCTGGCCGCCGGCGCCGCCGAAGCTGGTGAGGGCGTAGCGGGTGATGTCGTGGCCGCGCTGGACGGAGATCTTCTTGACGGCGTTGGCCATGCTGAGGACGGCGATCTCCAGGAAGCCGCCGGCGACGTCCTCGGGGGTGCGGCCGCCGCCGGTCTCGGCGGCGAGGGCGGTGAACTTCTCGCGGACGACCTCGGCGTCCAGCGACTGGTCGCCGTGCTCGCCGAACACGGCGGGGAAGTGTCCCGGCTGGATCCGGCCGAGCATGACGTTGGCGTCGGTGACGGTCAGCGGGCCGCCGCGGCGGTAGCAGGCGGGGCCGGGGACGGCGCCCGCGGAGTCGGGGCCGACACGGTAGCGGCTGCCGTCGTAGTGGAGCACGGAGCCGCCGCCCGCGGCGACGGTGTGGATGCTCATCATCGGGGCGCGCATCCGGACCCCGGCGACCTGGGTACCGAGTTCGCGCTCGAACTCGCCCGCGTAGTGGGAGACGTCGGTGGAGGTGCCGCCCATGTCGAAGCCGACGACCCGGTCGTGGCCGGCCTGCGCGGCGGTGCGGACCATCCCGACGACGCCGCCGGCCGGGCCGGACAGGACGGCGTCCTTGCCGCGGAAGTGGGCGGCCTCCCGCAGACCGCCGTTGGACTGCATGAACATCAGGCGGATTCCGGCGAGGTCGCGGGCGACCTCGTCGACGTACCGGCGCAGGATCGGCGAGAGGTAGGCGTCGACGACGGTGGTGTCGCCGCGCGGGACGAGCTTGATCAGCGGGCTGACCTCGTGGGAGCAGCTGACCTGGGGGAAGCCCGCGGCGCGGGCGAGGGCGGCGACGCGCTCCTCGTGGCCGGGGTGGCGGTAGCCGTGCAGGAGGACGACGGCGGCGGAGCGCAGCCCGTCGTCGTGGGCGGCGGCCAGGGCGGCCGCGACCGCGTCCTCGTCGAGCGGTACGAGGACCTCGCCATGGGCGTCGATCCGCTCCGGTACCTCGATCACGCGCGCGTAGACGGCTTCGGGCAGCACGATGTGCCGGTCGAACAGGTGGGGGCGGTTCTGGTAGGCGATGCGCAGCGCGTCGCGGAAGCCGGTGGTGACGAGCAGGACGGTGGGTTCACCGCGGCGTTCCAGGAGGGCGTTGGTGGCGACGGTGGTGCCCATCTTGACGACGGCGATCCGGTCGGCGGGCACGGGTTCGCCGGGTTCGAGGCCGAGCAGGAGCCGGATGCCGGCGACGGCGGCGTCGTGGCGGCGGGCGGGGTCGTGGGAGAGCAGCTTGCGGGTGACGAGCCGCCCGTCGGGCCGCCGCCCCACGACGTCGGTGAAGGTGCCGCCGCGGTCGATCCAGAACTCCCAGCGTCCGGTCATGCCCTCATTGTGGCCTCGGGCCGGTTCCGGGTCCTGGTTTCGGCCGTTCCCGGGAGGCATGGGTGCGGGGTGATCATCGGTTCTAGGCTGTGCCGCGCGTGCTCATCGGATCTCGGCCCGGGAGGAAACCATGAACGAGCTCACGAGTCTGACGGGGCTTCGGATATCACCGCACGGGCTGGCGATCTTCCTGCTGGTCTGGGGGCTGCTGGCAAGCCTGTTCGGGTGGTTCCTCGCTCTCCGGCGGACCGGCGTCGCCGAGAGCACGGCGGGCCGGGGCGATCGGACGCGGCAGGACGCCCACGCGGCGTACGGGCGAGGCGGTCCGCCGCGTGCGGCGCAACCCGAGGGAAGGCGGCGGACGAAGAACATCGCGTGGGTGCTCGCCGTGCTCGGGCCCGCCGCCGTGATCACCGGAGTCGTGCAGCTCGTCGGGTAGTGACCGCACGGAACACCAGGTCGGGGGCGGGCCCGTCCAGGGCCGCGCGAGGTGCCCGCTCCCCGAACGCCGGACACGCGTACGGGGTGACCCCATGGGGCCACCCCGTACGACGGTCGCCGGTGTGCCGGCGCTCAGACCTGGAGGTCGAGATCCGGCCCGATGCGGTTGCGGACCGCCGTCTGCACCTCGGCCTCCTCGGCCGGGTCGGCGGCGAGGCGGCGCAGGCGATCGGCCACGCGCGCGTCACCGGTCTCGGCGTGCAGCGCGGCCAGTTCGCGGGTGGTCTCCTCGCAGTCCCACAGGCACTCGACGGCGAAGCCCGTCGCGAAGCTCGGGTCGGTGGCGGCCAGTGCCGTCGCCGTACGGCCGCGCAGCTGGGAGGAGGCCGTCTCGCGATAGACGTGCCGCAGGACGGCCGCCGCGCAGACGATGCCGAGGCGTCCGGCGCCGTCCACGAGCGGATAGAGCGCGGGCGCGTCGGGGCCCTGGGTACGCACGATCTCTCGCAGGGCGCCGAGGACGCGGGGGGAGTCCTGGGTGCCGCCGCGGCAGGCGAGCGTCCCGGCCGCCGCGGCGCCGAGCGCGTCGGGGCGTCGGATCCACCGTCGCGCGCGGTCGACGGCCGCCTCGCCGGGCATCCGCCGGTACGCGGTGACGGCCGCGTCGGCGACGGCGTGGGAACCGTCGTCGACGGCGCATTCGATGAGGTCGAGGACCCCGGGGTCCTGGGCCTCGGCGAGGTAGTGCAGCGCGGCGCGGCGGGCGCCGTCGGGTCCTCCGGCGGCGGCGTCGAGGAGCGTGGCGCGGTCCTCGGGCGCGGCGACGGCGACCAGGCAGCGGGCGGCGGGCCCGCTCAGGTCCGTACCCCGCTCGTGGCCCTCCTGGGCCCAGTCGAGGACGGCGCGCACGCTCCAGCCGGGGCGGGGCCCGGTGGGGCGCAGCTGCCGCTGCCAGCGGTCGAAGGAGCCCTGCTCGCGGGCGGCCCGGATGCGGGCGCCGACCGTCTCGCGCGGGTCTTCGGCCCACAGCCGCCAGGGGCGGGGCTCGTAGGCGTCGCGGACGGCGGCGGCGAGCGCGGCCTCGCCCTCCGGGGTGGCCGGGAAGCGGGCGAGGACGGGACCGGCGAGGGTCCGCAGGCCCGCGTCGTCGTCGCGCAGCGCGAGCTCGTCGAGGGCCCAGGCCCAGCTGGCCCCGCCGGCCGCGTAACGGCGCAGGAGCAGCAGCGCGTCGTGGCGCCCGTAGGAGGCGAGGTGCCCGAGGACGGCGAGCGCGAGCCCGGTCCGGGACTCCTCGGTGTCGAGCTGGTCCTCGACATCGAAGAGGTGCGCCTCGATCTCCTCCAGACCGCCGTGCAGGTCCAGGTAGAGCCGTGCGTAATAGAGCGAGCGGTTCTCGACCCGCCAGTCCTGGCGCGGGTCGCCGAGAACGCAGTGGTTCAGGGCCGCGAGGGCCTCGGCACGTGGTGCGGCGAGCGCGTGGAGGGTGCCGTCGCCGCGGCCCCTCTGCAGCAGACCGAGCAGAGTGCCGCTCGGCGCTATGACTGGATCGAACATGGAAGACGCCTCATATCAAGCTGTCGACACGACCGGGGGGAATCCGTGATGAACCGGGACAGGCTGTTCGCCTAGGCCGCGCGGCAACATGTCGGGCCGTCCGTCGTCCTGTGCTTGTCAGTGACCATCTTCCTCTGCCTCTCGTCGGTGGCCCCCTGCGGGCCCGACGTCATGATGACCCACCCATTTCGCCACCGCGACCACATTTACCGCGCCGTCTCACCTGGGGTTCAACCGTCGTTCACCGGGATCCGAAGAGTTCCAGGAGTTCGATCTTGCCGAACATCCGTGCGGTATCGAGGGCGGACGGAGTCCCGGATTCCGGATTCGCCCCGCCGGCGAGGAGCGCGCGGACGACGGCGTCCTCCCCCTTGAAGACGGCGCCGGCGAGCGGGGTCTGACCGCGGTCGTCGGCCCGGTCGGCGTCGGCACCGCGGGCCGGCAGCACGGCGACGGCCTCCGCGTGCCCGTGGTAGGCGGCGAGCACGACGAGGGAGTCGCCCCGGCCGTTGGTGAGATCGGCCGGGACGCCCGCGTCGAGACAGGCGGCCAGGGTCGTCGCGTCCCCCACGCGCGCGAGGTCGAAGACCTGGGAGGCCAGTTCGACGACCTCGGGGTCCGGGGTCTCGTACCCGCTCATCGTTCACAACCCTTCCTGCTCGGCCCGCGCACGGCAGGCGCGGCCGTACGAGTGAACCGACAGGGTACTGCCCGCCGGGCGACCCGAGGCGGCATGTGCACGGCAAGGATCACTCCGGACCCGCCGGGAACCCGCCCCTACCTCATCCGGCGCGTTCCGCCACCGCAGGAGGCCGTCCCGTGCGCCGGGCCGGTGAAATCGCGAGCGATTCACCCATTGGCACCTTTAGTCACATAGATACTTCCCGTGAACCTGGAAGGACTGATGGTGACTGTCCCCTCAACCAGGAGAAACCTCATGATCCTGTCCATCTCGGGCGTGGTCCTGCTCGGCATCATCTGCTTCCTGTTCTTCAAGAAGGACGGGCTCAAGGCGTCCCACGCCTTCGTCTGCTCGCTCTTCGGCTTCTACCTCGCGGGCACCGCGATCGCCCCGAGCATCACGGCCGGCGGCCAGAGCCTCGCGAGCCTCCTGGGCGGCATCAAGTTCTGACGCCGCCCCTCCCGTCCCCACCCTCCACGTCCCCTCGCCCCTCTCGCCCCTCTCGTCCCCCGCGTCCCTCTCGCCCCCTCGCATTCCAGGAGTACGACGTGTCCCGGCGACCACTTCCCCGCATCCTGAGCAGCGGCAGCGACCGGATCGCCCGCAGCCGAGAGCTCGCGCGCACGGCCGCCGACGGCGCCACCGACGTGCTCCAACCGCTGATCACCGTCTCGCGCGGACTGCGGAAACTGGCCGCCGCCGCCCGCGCCCGGTGGGCCGCGACACCCAAGGAACGGCGCGGTCCCACGCTGCTCGTGGCCGCGGCCTGCCTCCTGGTCGTCGCCTTCCTGCCGTACGGGCCGCTGCTCGCGCTCGCCGCGCTGATGGCCGCGGCCGCCTGGCAGGGCCGGGAACGCCCGGTGGCGCGGACCGGCCCCGACCCGGCCGAGTCCACCCGGCTCCAGGGGCTCTACGAGGCCCTGGTGCCGTATCTGTCGCTCCCCGAGGACCCCGCGCCGCTCTACGCCCACGGCGGCGACTGGACCGCCGTCTTCGCGGACCAGGCCTTCGACGAGGACGGCCGGCTCACCCGGCTGCGCCTCGCCTACCCCCCGTACTTCATGGACGGCGAACCCGCCGCACGCGCGCGCGTGGAGCAGGTGCTGCACGCCAAGTCGGGGCGGGGCCGCGAGTACCTCTTCGACTGGGACGAGGAGGGCAACCGGCTCACGCTGCGGGTGCTGCCCGCCCTGCCCACCACCATCGCCGCCCAGCGGTTCGTCACCGTCCCGGGCGAGACGGTGCTCGGCTTCACCGACGCCGACGCCGTCCAGCGGACCGTACCCGTGCGCGCCGGGGACGGGGCAGCGGACGCCCCGGCCGTGGTCTGGCGCACCGGCCCTCACTCCACCGAGCCGCACCTGCTGGCGATCGGCCGCCCCGGCGGCGGCACCACGACCCTGCTGCGCTCGATCGCGCTCCAGGCCCTGGCCCACGGCGACGTCCTCGTGATCGACGGCGACGGGACGGGCGGGTACGCGTGCCTGACCGGCCGGGACGGGGTCCTCGCCGTCGAGTGCGGGCTCGCCGGCGCGCTGGCCAGCCTGGAATGGGCCGCGCACGAGACCGAGCGGCGGCTCCTGGTCGCGAACCAGGCCCGGCAGGCCGGATACCCGGCCCCCTCGGACACCCGCCGCCCGCTGTGGATTCTGCTCGACCGGCCCGGCGCGCTCGGCGCCCTCGCCGCCGCGGCCGGCCGCCCCGACCCGCAGGAGCTGCTCGACGTGCCCCTGCGGCACGGACGCGCCGCGCAGGTCACGGTGGTGGTGGCGGAGCAGTACGACAGCGCGGACACGCTGTGCGAGACGGTACGGAGTCAGACCCGGGCGCGGATCGCGCTCGGGCCGGCCGCGCCGGAGCAGATCGCCGCCGTTCTGGGGGCACCCCCGCACACCACCCCGGTCGCGCATATGCCACCCGGTCGGGGATATGCCCGCCTGGGCACCGGCCCCGTCGTCCGCCTGCAGGTGCCCGCGACCCCCGACCCGTACGACGACGCGACCAGCGAGGCGCACTGCCAGGCGGTCCTGGAACTGCTGCCGCCGCGCCGGAACGAGCCGGCCGGACCGGACACGGCGGCCGCGCCGATGGTGGTGGCGCCGGGACCGTCACCCGAGCCCGACCTGGATCTGGACGCGGACACCGCGCCGACCCTGCGCAAGAAGCCCGGCCTCCCCTCACCGGTCCCGGCGGAAGGCTGAACCCGGCACCCGGCACCCGGCCGAGACCACGGCGGCGGTGACCCCATGGGGCACCGCCGCCGTACGTTTCCTTGGCCGCTCCTAGGCCACGAACGACCGGGGCGACTCCACCCCCGCGCCGCCTCCGGAGCCCACCAGCCGGGCCGCGGCGGCCAGCCGGGCGGCCGCCTCCTCGGCGACCGGGCCCGCGACGGTGAACGGAAGCCGCACATACCCCTCGAAGGCGCCGTCCACGCCGAAGCGCGGCCCGGAGGGGACCCGGATGCCGACCCGCTCACCGACCTCGGCGAGCCGCGAACCGGACAGCCCGCCGGTGCGTACCCACAGCGTGAGCCCGCCGCTCGGCACCTCGAACTCCCACTCCGGGAGCTCGGCGCGGACGGCGGACACCAGCGCGTCACGGTTCTCGCGGGCCTGGTCGCGACGCAGGGCCACGGCCTCCTGCCAGCCGCCCGTGCGCATCAGCCAGTTGACGCCCAGCTGTTCCAGGACGGGCGTGCCGAGGTCGGCGTAGGCGCGGGCGGCGACCAGGGACCGGATGACGTCGGGCGAGGCCCGTACCCAGCCGATCCGCATGCCCGCCCAGAAGGCCTTGCTCGCCGAGCCGACGGTCAGCACGGTGGCGCCGGCCGGGTCGAAGGCGCAGACCCGGCGGGGCATGTCCATGCCCTCGTCCAGGTGCAGCTCGACCATCGTCTCGTCGACCACCAGCACGGTGCCGGCGGACCGGGCGGCCTCCACGAGCTGCCGGCGCTGGTCCTCGTCGGCGAGGGCGCCGGTGGGGTTGTGGAAGTCGGCGACGACGTACGCGAGGCGGGGCGCGGCATCGCGCAGCACCTGACGCCAGCGGGGCAGGTCCCAGCCGCCGAGGCCCTCGGTCATGGCGACGGGCACCAGCCGGGCGCCGGTCTCGCGCATGAGCTGGAGGATGTTGGCATAGGACGGGGACTCGACGGCGATCCGCTCGCCGCGGCCCGCGAAGAGATGGCAGATCGCGTCCATGGCGCCCATGGCACCGGTGGTGACCATGATCTGTTCGGGCATGGTGGGGATGCCGCGCTCGGTGTAGCGGTCGGCGAGCATCTGGCGCAGCGCGGGGAGTCCGGCCGGGTAGTCGCCGTGGGTGTGGGCGTACGGCGGCAGCTCCTCCAGGGCACCCTGGATGGCGCGGGTGAGCCAGGGTTCGGGCGCGGGCAGCGCGGCGCAGCCGAGGTCGATCATGGAGCCGAGGGACTCGGGAGGCAGCGGTTCGAGGCCCCGGGCGGGCAGCGGGTTGCCGGCCGGCACGGCGGTCCAGCTGCCGGCGCCGCGCCGGGACTCCAGGAAGCCCTCGGTGCGCAGCGCCTCGTAGGCGGCGGCGACCGTGGTGCGGCTGACGGAGAGGGCGACGGCGAGTTCGCGTTCGGCGGGCAGCCGGGCGGCGACCGGGACGCGGCCCTCCAGGACGAGCAGCCGGACGCCGTCGGCGAGGGCGCGGTAGGCGGGCGGCTTGCGGGCACCGGGCACGGCGGGCCGGGCCTGCTGGGCCTGGAGCTGCCGGGCGAGCTGAGCCGGCCCCACAGCCGAAGTCCACTGGGCCATGGAAATCAGTCCACCTTCCGCGAATTGGCCATGGTTGACGCATGGCCTCCCGCCACAGAGTGGCATGAGCCAGTCCACTCACACCACCCAGGTCATCCCAGGGGGCAGTCCCTTGTCCATAGCCACCGGCCTCCGCGGCCGCCATATCCCCCGCAGGCTCGTCCAGCTGTACGCCGGTCTCGGCCTGTACGGCGTCAGCTCGGCGCTGCTCGTGCGCGGCGGGCTCGGCCTGGAGCCCTGGGGCGTGCTGCACCAGGGCCTCGCCCGGCTGACCGGGCTGAGCATCGGGGTCGTCTCGATCATCGTCGGGGCGGTCGTGCTGCTCCTGTGGATCCCGATGCGGCAGCGGCCGGGCCTGGGCACGGTCTCCAACGTCTTCGTCATCGGCCTGGCCATGGACGGGACCCTGGCCCTCACCCCGGAGACGGACGGCTGGGTGGCCGGGATCACCCTGATGCTGCTCGGCATCGTCCTCAACGGCGCGGCCACCGGCCTGTACATCGCGGCCCGCTTCGGACCCGGCCCGCGCGACGGCCTGATGACCGGGCTGCACCAGCGGACCGGGCGGTCGATCCGGCTGGTGCGGACGGCGATCGAGGTGGCGGTGGTCGCCACCGGCTTCCTCCTCGGCGGCTCGGTCGGGGTCGGCACGGTGCTGTACGCGCTGGCGATCGGCCCGCTCGCGCAGCTCTTCCTGCGCCTGTTCGCGATCGCCGAGCGCGACGCCGCGTCCGGGCCGGCATCCGGGCCCGTGGCCGCGTCCGGGACCCTGGCCGCGTCCGGGACCCTGGCCGGCCCGGCGGGCGCGGCCGCCGAAGCCGCGGGCGTGCCCACCGCCTGACCCGCCGCCCGAGACGGCGCCCGCCCCGGGCCGGGCGCGCCGCCCGATCCGCCGCCCGTTCCGGCCCGGTCACCTCGGCGACACCGGAGCGGGCCATACTGCGGCGGTGACTCGCGAACGCCATCCCTTCCTCGACCACCCGGCGCCCCTCCCCTTCGCCCACCGCGGCGGCACGGCGGACGGCCTCGAGAACACGGCGGCCGCCTTCCGGCGCGCCGCCGCGGCCGGTTACCGCTACTTCGAGACGGATGTGCACACCACCTCCGACGGCCGTCTGGTGGCCTTCCACGACGCGACCCTGGACCGGGTCACGGACGCCGGGGGCAAGATCCGTGATCTGCCCTGGTCGGCGGTCCGGCAGGCCCGGGTGGCGGGCCGGGAGCCGCTGCCGCTCTTCGCGGACCTGCTGGAGGAGTTCCCGGAGGCGCGCTGGAACGTGGACCTCAAGACCGAATCGGCGCTGGCCCCGCTCCTGGACCTGATCCGCGCGGCGGACGCCTGGGACCGGGTGTGTGTGAGTTCGTTCACGGAGGCCCGGGTGGCGCGGGCGCAGCGGCTCGCCGGGCCGCGGCTGGCCACCTCGTACGGCGTGACGGGCGTCCTCGGCCTGCGGCTGCGCTCGCTCGGCATACCCGCGGCACTGCGGGCCGGGGCGGTCGCCGCCCAGGTGCCGGAGCGGCAGGCGGGCGTCCCGGTGGTGGACCGCCGGTTCGTGCGCACCGCCCACGCGCGCGGGATCCAGGTGCACGTGTGGACGGTGAACGAACCGGAGCGGATGCACGCCCTCCTGGATCTTGGCGTGGACGGCATCATGACCGATCATCTTCAGACGTTGCGCGAGGTCCTGACCGACCGGGGTCTGTGGATCTGAGCACACGGAATTCCGCCACAGGAGCCACGGGGACGAGCGAGGGGGCGCGGCCTTGACCGACGTCGACACGACCGAACGGCCGGACGGCGAGGCCGCCGATCCCGGCGGTTCCGGCGATCCGGCCGAACGCCGCCGCGAACAGCGCGGCTGGTACTTCTACGATTTCGCGTGCTCGGTCTACTCGACGAGCGTGGTCACGGTCTTCCTGGGCCCGTATCTGACCTCGGTCGCCAAGGCGGCGGCCGACGCGGACGGGTTCGTGCACCCGCTGGGCGTGCCGGTGCGGGCGGGTTCGCTGTTCGCGTACGCCGTCTCCGCCTCCATCGTCGTCGCGGTCCTGGTGATGCCGCTGGTCGGCGCGGCGGCGGACCGTACGGGCCGGAAGAAGCCGCTGCTCGCGGCCTCGGCCTATCTGGGCGCGGCGGCCACGGCGGGGATGTTCTTCCTGGAGGGCGAGCGGTATCTGCTGGGCGCGTTCCTGCTGGTCGTGGCGAACGCCTCGCTGTCGGTGTCGATGGCGCTGTACAACGCCTATCTGCCGCAGATAGCCGGGCCCGACGAGCGGGACGCGGTCTCCTCGCGCGGCTGGGCGTTCGGCTACACCTCGGGCGCGCTGGTGCTCGTGCTCAACCTGGTCCTGTACTCCGGCCACGACTCCTTCGGCTTGTCCGAGGGCATCGCGATACGCATATGCCTGGCTTCGGCGGGCCTGTGGTGGGGCGCCTTCACCCTGGTGCCGCTGCGGCGGCTGCGGGACCGCCGGATCGCGCGGACGGCCGGCGACGGCCCGGGAGCGGCCGGCGGGGGCGCGGTGGGCGGTGGCTGGCGGCAGCTCGCGTCGACCCTGCGCGACATGCGGCGCCATCCGCTGACGCTGGCCTTCCTGCTCGCCTACCTGATCTACAACGACGGCGTGCAGACGGTGATCTCGCAGGCGTCCGTGTACGGCTCCGAGGAGTTGGGCCTGGATCAGACGACGCTCATCACGGCGGTCCTCCTGGTGCAGGTGCTCGCCGTGGCGGGGGCGCTCGGCATGGGCCGCCTCGCGCGCGTGTACGGCGCGAAGCGGACGATCCTCGGGTCGCTGGCGGTGTGGACGGTGATCCTGGTGGCCGGCTACTTCCTGCCCGCCGAGGCCCCGGTGTTCTTCTACTGCCTGGCGGCGGCGATCGGCCTCGTCATGGGCGGCAGCCAGGCGCTGTCGCGGTCGCTGTTCTCGCATCTGGTGCCGCGCGGCAAGGAGGCGGAGTACTTCTCGGCCTACGAGATGAGCGACCGCGGACTGAGCTGGCTGGGTCCGTTGGTGTTCGGTCTCGCGTATCAGCTGACCGGAAGCTATCGGGATGCCATCATCTCTTTGGTGATCTTCTTCGGTGTCGGGTCCGTGCTCCTCGCGCGGGTGCCGGTGCGGCGCGCGGTGGAGGCCGCGGGGAACCCCGTACCGGCCCGGATTTAGACGTGGAAGTGATTGGGCGGTAGTGTACGCCTTTGGCCTGCCAGGCGGACCGTTACTGCGTGCTGACTTGGTGAAGACGTTGAGTGACATCTCCTGCCAGATGTGACAAAACGGGCACTGGTGGGTACAAAAAGGGGCGGCACGACGGGCGACGCATGACCCGGAACGGGAATCTTTACCGCCGACCGGACGTTGACCGGATGACGACGACAGCGACACCTGTCCTGTGGGCGACAAGCCCGGGAGGCACGATTCATGAGTGAGCGAGCTCTTCGCGGCACGCGCCTCGTGGTGACCAGCTACGAGACCGACCGCGGCATCGATCTGGCCCCGCGCCAGGCGGTGGAGTACGCATGCGAGAAGGGGCATCGTTTCGAGATGCCGTTCTCGGTCGAGGCGGAGATTCCGCCAGAGTGGGAGTGCAAGGTCTGCGGGATCCAGGCACTCCTGGTAGACGGGGACGGCCCCGAGGAAAAGAAGGGCAAGCCGGCGCGTACGCACTGGGACATGCTCATGGAGCGGCGCACCCGTGAGGAGCTGGAGGAGGTGCTGGCCGAACGGCTGGCGGTCCTTCGTTCCGGCGCCATGAACATCGCCGTGCATCCGCGCGACAGCCGGAAGTCCGCCTGACGGACGCGCACGGTTCAGAGATACGCCGCGGGGCCCGGTACACATCGTGTACCGGGCCCCGCGGCGTTCTCGTACGTCCCGAGAGCCCCGAGCGTCCTCAGCGCCCCGAGACCGTTCCGGGCCCAGGCCGCGAAAAAGCCCGGGCCGGAGCCCGGGCGGTGGAACCGGAATCAGGACACCGGCGTCAGGGCATCAGAGGCGGGCGCGGCTCCTGGGGCTCACGCGGCCCCTGAGGCCCGTCCTGCCGGATGACCTCGCCTGGCACCACCTTGCCGTCCGGACGGTGCATACGGGCCTGCTGGAAGGCGTCCTGGAGGCTTCCGGGGGCGGCGGCGCTCATCCGGCGCTCCACGGCCTTCTCCGCGTACCGTCCGACGGCCGTACGGACCTGCGGGACGAGGAGCAGCAGACCGACCGCGTCGGAGACGAGGCCCGGGATCATCAGCAGCAGGCCGCCGAGCATCAGGAAGCCGTTGCGGTCCTCCGCGCCGGCCCGGTCCGCCTCCGCGGGCGTCTCGCCGCGCCGCGCGGCCTCCTGGGCGCGCTGGAAGGTGCCGGTGAGGTTGGCGAAGGCACGGCGGCCGGCCCGCTTGATCACCGTGCCGCCGAGCACGGCGCCGCCGACGAGCAGCAGCAGGACGGTGACCCCGCCCGCCACGTCGGCCACGACGGTCAGCAGCCAGATCTCCAGGACCAGCCAGGCGGCGAGGCCCAGCGGCAGGAATCTGCGCGCGCGGGAACGTCGGGGGGCGGGGAAGGAGGGCGATGCGCCGGTCGTCATGCTCCCCAGTGTGCCTGGCGGCCCGTGGGAACGTCGTAAAGGAAAGATCGGCTACGCGCGCGAGGAGCGCGGCCCGGGGAGCGTGCGCGCCCGAAGGCCCGGCCGCCCGGCCGCTGCTCGTACAACGTCCGGCGTCAGGACCGCTTGCGGCCGCCGAGGATGTCGCCGGCCTTCCGCGCGCGGGCGGACAGGCCCCAGCCGGTGACCCGCCACAGCGCCTCGACGAGGATGTCCTTGCTCATCTTGGAGTCGCCGATCTCCCGCTCCACGAAGGTGATCGGCACCTCCACGACATGGAAGCCGGCGGCGACGGCACGGCGGGCCAGGTCGACCTGGAAGCAGTAGCCGGCCGAGGCGACGTCGTCGAGGCCGAGGCCCTCCAGGGTGCCCCGGCGGAAGGCCCGGTAGCCGCCGGTGACGTCGCGGATCGGGACGTCCAGCATGAGGCGGGAGTAGAGGCTGCCGCCGCGGGAGATGAACTCGCGGGACTTCGGCCAGTTCACGATCCGGCCGCCGGGCACCCAGCGGGAGCCGAGCACCAGGTCCGCGCCCTTGAGGGCGGTGAGCAGGCGGGGCAGTTCCTCGGGCTGGTGGGAGCCGTCGGCGTCCATCTCGACGAGGACGTCGTAGCCGTGCTCCATGCCCCAGCGGAAACCGGCCAGGTAGGCGGCGCCGAGGCCCTCCTTGCCCTTGCGGTGCAGGACCTGGACGTGGTCGTCCTCGGCGGCCAGCTCGTCGGCGATCTTCCCGGTGCCGTCGGGGCTGTTGTCGTCGGCGACGAGCACGTACGCCTCGGGCACCGCCTCCCGCACGCGCGAGACGATCGGCTTGATGTTCTCCGCCTCGTTGTAGGTGGGGATGATCACCAAGGTCTTGCCGAGCGGGCCGTAACGCCTCTGGCCACCGTCGTTCACTACTGCCCCTTCGGGATACCTGCGCGAGCCCCCACCATAGCGAGCCTCGCACAGGGGGGTACGGACGGGACCGCGGACCGATGCCCTCCGGTCCGGAAAACCCTCCCTCGCCCCAAAGGCCGAGCGGCCTCCGGCGCCCACGGGGAGGGTCCGTCCGCCGCGGACGTCCGGGGCGGACGCTCGCGGGGGACGCGGAGAACCTACCGCTCCCCGGCGGCCCTCCGCCCTTGACCGCTTGACCTGCGGAGACGAGCGATCCCCGAGCCGCCCGCCGAAGATCCGCAGGTCGCGGGCGAGCCCCGGGAGGGGCGGGAGCCGTATGGAACCCCGTTACGTCACTCGTTCGGCCGTACGAAGACCGTCTGGCCGGAGACGACGGTCCGCAGGCAGACCGGAAGCGCGCTCCCGGGGGTCAGGTCCGGCAGGCCGGGCGTCCCGGAGCGGGGGTCGGTGGACCAGCGGGCCACCCGGTCGTCCGGCGCCTGGACGACCAGCTCGCCCGCCCGCCAGATCGCGTAGTCGGCGGGGGCGCCGGGCACCAGGGTGCCGGCGTCGTCGCGGCCGACCGCGCGCCAGCCGCCGCGGGTGTGCGCGGTGAACGCGGCCCGTACCGAGACCCTGTGCTCGGGCGTGCGGTGGAAGGCGGCGGCGCGCACGGTCCCCCACGGGTCGAGCGGGGTGACCGGGCTGTCCGAGCCGAAGGCCAGCGGCACGCCGGCGCGCAGCAGGGCGGCGTACGGGTTGAGGGCGCGGGCCCGCTCGGCGCCGAGGCGGTCGGCGTACATGCCGTCCTCGCCGCCCCAGTACGCGTCGAAGGCCGGCTGCACGGAGGCGGTCAGGCCCAGCTCGGCGAAGGCGGCGACCGACTCGGGGGTGAGCATCTCGGCGTGCTCGACGCGGTGCCGGGCGGCGCGGATCCGGGCCAGGCCCAGCTTCTCGGAGGCGGCCCGGACGCCCTCGACGACGGCGTCGACGGCGGCGTCGCCGATGGCGTGGAAGCCCGCCTGGAGCCCGGACTCGGTGCACGCGACGACATGGGCGGTGACGGCCGCCGCGTCGAGGTGGGCGACGCCCGCGCTGGAGTGGTCGGCGTACGGCTCGTGCAGGCAGGCGGTGTGCGAGCCGAGCGAGCCGTCGGCGAACAGGTCGCCGGCCGCGCCGAGGGCGCCGAGGGCACGGGCCCGGTCGATGTCGAGGTCGGCCCAGTAGCCGACGATCCGGGGGCCGGGCTCGCTGCGGGCCAGGTCGAGCAGGCCGGTGAAGTCGTCCTCGGAGGAGATCTCCGGGCCGCCGCACTCGTGCAGGGTGCCGATGCCGAGCGAGGCGGCGTGGTGCCGGGCGGCGCGCTGCGCCTCGGTGCGCTGACGCGGGGAGAGCGCGGCGTAGGAGGCGGCCCGGACGGCGTGGTGGGCGGCGCCGGTCAGCGGCTGCTGCCCGTCGTGGAAGCCGTCGAGCGCGCGGACGCTGGGCACCAGGTCGAGCAGGGCGGTGGTGACGACGGCCGAGTGGACGTCGATACGGGTGAGGTAGAGCGGACGGCCGCCGGTGAGCGCGTCCAGCTCGGCGCGGGTGAGCGGGCGGCGCTCGGGCCAGCGGGCGGCGTCCCAGCCGTGCCCGATGAGGATGCGGTCCTCGGGGCGCGCCTCGGCGTAGGCCCGGATCCGCTCCGCGGCGTCGGCGAGCGAGGCGGCGGACGACAGGTCGAGGCCGGTGAGGGCCAGACCGGTCGCGGTGGTGTGCACATGGGCGTCGACGAACGCGGGGGTGACGAGCGCGCCGTCGAGGTCGACCACCTCGTCCACGCCGGAGGCGAAGGCGTCGGCGGCGCCCTCCGAGCCCACCCAGGCGACGTGCCCGCGCTCCACCACCATGGCGGTGGCGAAGGGGTCGGCGGGGCTGTGGACTTCTCCACCGCGCAGCAGCACGGTGCGGTCTTCGTACACGCTCATGCGACCAGGCTAGGACCTGCCGGGACCCGGTTTGTCCGCCGGGCCCCGGTTCGGAGCGGGCCGGCAGCCGTGGTGATCTTGAAACCGGCCCCGCGCCGGCCCCGCGCCGGCCGGGCGGCGGCCGGGCGGCGGGCCTAGATCCGGGGTGGCCGGGCCTCGTACGGGGTGGACAGGACGACGGTGGTCCGGCTGGAGACATGGGCCTGCGAGCGGATGCGGCCGAGCAGGTGCTCCAGCTCCAGCGGGGTGGCGACGCGCACCTTGAGGATGTAGTTCTCCTCCCCCGCGACGCTGTGGCACGCCTCGATCTCGGCGATGTCGGCGAGCCGGTCGGGGGTGTCGTCGGGGGCGCTGGGGTCGAAGGGTTTCACCGAGATGAAGGCGGTGAGCGGCAGGCCGACGGCCTCCGGGTCGACGACGGCGGCGTAACCGCGGATGACTCCGCGCTGCTCCAGACGGCGGACGCGCTGATGTACGGCCGAGGTGGACAGGCCGGTGGCCTTGCCCAGGTCGGTGTAGCTCATGCGCCCGTCCTTGACGAGCAACTCGACGATCTGACGATCCAGCTCCTCCATGCGGTGACCCTAGTGCCCCCGAGGGGACGTGGGACAGTCGGGGCGGACCTCTATGCGGCAGTTCGCGCCACCCTGAGGCACCTGCGCCGTTCATGTGACGAACGCCACATGTTTTACAGGACCTCGGGCGGGGGCCTCACGGTTATGCGGCGGGCCGCATGGGAATTGCTTGCTGTGGTCACGGCCGCCAGATCCGGCCGACCCGTTCGAGGGGGAGAGTCTCCATGCAGGAGCCCGTTGAATCCGTCGACGCGCCCGAAGAGCAGGACGCGTACGACACATTCGAGATGTACCGGGTGATCTGCCCGGATTGCGTGCAGCCGATCGCGCTGCTCGCGGACGAGGACGTCCTGCCGGAGCACGCGCTCTGCCCGTCCCCGTGGAACCCCTTCGTCCTCACCGTCTGCTCCGGGACGGGGCGGCCCGCCGCCGACGCCCGGCCGGCGGACGAGACGCTGGAGGTCCAGGAGCAGGACACCGCCCTGCTGCTGACGCTGCCGCAGGGGCTGGACTGGCGGATGCAGCCGTTCTCGCACGTGGGCGGGCCGGGCTCGCGCCCGATCAAGCCGGCCCAACTGCGCCGCGCGGCCTGAGACACGTCCGGGGCCGCGGCCCCGGACCGGGCTCGTGCCGTGCCGTGCCGTGCCGTGCCGTGGGGGCGGAGTGCCCGGGCAGGGGTGCGGGGTTCGGGACGGCTCAGGGAGCTCGGGGCGCTGATCAGGGCCGGTGCCGGGGACGCGTCGAACTTCCGCGCTACGGGGTCGGGCGGTGACCGGGGGCCCCGGCGGGACGTTGGGCCGGACATGAGCACGCTGTATACGACACCCAGCGGATACGGCCGGCACCGGCAGCCGGAGCCGCACTCTGAAGAATCGGTTCGGCGGGAGCTTCCCGCGCCTGCCGTCACAACGTCCCCCGGACCCTCTGCCGCGGCTGCGCCCGCACCCGCACCCGCCGCCGCGTCGCCGTTGCCACCGCCCGCGCCCCGGCCCGTACCCGCTCCGGCACCCGCCCGGTCGGCGGCTCAGGCACCGCCGCAGCCGCGGCCCGCCCCGGCGGGCACGGCCCCGGCACCGGTTCCGCCGCGGCCGCAGCCCGGGGGCGCGGTGGCCCCGGCCGCCGTTCAGCCTCCGGCAGCCCTCGCGCAGCCCGCCGATCCGCCGATCTACGCGGCGCTGCTCCAGCTGTGGGCCGGCCAGGGCAGGACCCTGCCGGGCCGGCGCGACCAGGAATGGAGCCGGCTGGCGGCCGGGCCGGTGTGGGCCGACCGCACCGTCCGTGTCAACGGGACTCTGGTCCGGCGAGGTGACGGGCGATGACCACGCGCTGAATCTGGTTGGTGCCCTCGACGATCTGGAGCATCTTCGCCTCGCGCAGGAAGCGTTCGACGGGGAAGTCCGCGGTGTAGCCGTAGCCGCCGAGCACCTGCACCGCGTCCGTCGTGACGCGCATCGCCGCGTCCGAGCAGAAGAGTTTCGCCATGGCCGCCTGCTTCCCGAACGGCCGTCCCTCGTCCCGCAGCCGCGCCGCCTCCAGGTACAGGGCCCGCCCCGCCTCGATCCGGGTGGCCATGTCGGCGAGCAGGAAGCGCAGACCCTGGAAGTCGGCGATCGGGCGGCCGAACTGGCGCCTCTCGCGCGCGTACGGCACGGCCGCGTCCAGCGCGGCCTGCGCGAGGCCCACGGAGCAGGCCGCGATGCCGAGCCGGCCCGAGTCGAGGGCGGCCAGCGCGATGGTGAAGCCCTGGCCCTCCGCGCCGATCCGCCCCTCGTCGGGGATCCGGACGCCGTCCAGACGCACCTGGGCGGTGGGCGAGCCCTTCATGCCCATCTTGCGTTCGGGCGCGGCGGCGCTCAGTCCCGCCGCGTCGCCCGGCACCAGGAACGCGGTGATCCCCTTCGGGCCCGGTTCGCCGGTGCGGGCCATCACCGTGTAGAAGTCGGCGATCCCGCCGTGGGTGATCCATGCCTTGGTGCCGTCCAGGACCCAGGTGTCGCCGTCCCGGACGGCCCGGGTGCGCAGGGCGGCGGCGTCGGAGCCGGAGGCGGGTTCGGACAGGCAGTACGCGCCGAGCAGCCCGCCGCCCAGCATGGCCGGAAGACGCGCGGCGCGCTGTTCCTGGCCGCCGTAGGCGGCGAGGGCGTGGCAGGACAGGGTGTGCACGCTCACACCAAGGGCGACGGTGAGCCGGGCGGCGGCCAGCTCCTCCAGGACCTGGAGGTAGACGGCGTACGGCTGGTCGCCGCCGCCGTACGCGGAGTCGTACGGAAGGCCGAGCAGGCCGGAGGCGGACAGCAGGGTGAACAGCTCGCGGGGGAACCGCCCCGCGGCCTCCTCCTCGGCGGCGCGGGGCGCGATCTCGCGCGCGGCGATCTCGCGTACCACCGCGAGCAGTTCGCGGGCCTCTTCGGTGGGCAGCCGGCGTTCCACGGGCTGCGGGGCGTGGTCGGGCATGGGCGGCGCGCTCCTTCCCCGCCGGGCCCGCGCGGGCCCGGCACCGCACCGATGCTGCCCCGGGGCGGGACGCGCGCGGGGGCGGCAGGCGGCGGGGGCGGCGGAGTGTGCCCGTTCGGCGGGTCGAGGGCCGCGCGCCGAGGGCCCCGGCGTGGCTCACCCGGGGGCGCGGGTCACATGAGGCCTGCCCGGGTGACGAACACGGCGAGGAGGACCACCAGGGTCCAGCCGAGAATCCGCTCCAGGATCCGGGGGCCGTCGTCCTTGGGGCCGCCGGTACGGGCGCCCGCGCGGACCCGGGGCCCGGTACGCCGGTGACCGGGTACGGGCCGGTGTCGGCCCGTACCCGGTCACCGCGGGATCGTCGGTACCTCAGCTGAGGGACTTCAGCGCGGCCGCGTCGTACGCCTTCAGCTCGTCGGTCCGGCCCGCGAGGACCTTGGCCGCCCACTCCGGGTCCTGGAGCAGGGCGCGGCCGACGGCGACCATGTCGAACTCGTCGCGCTCCATGCGGTCGAGGAGGTTGTCGAGGCTGCCGAGCTCGGCGCCCTTGCCCGCGAAGGCGTGGATGAAGTCGCCGTCGAGGCCGACCGAACCGACCGTGATCGCGGGCCGGCCGGTGAGCTTCCGGGCCCAGCCGGCCAGGTTCAGGTCCGAGCCCTCGAACTCCGGCAGCCAGTAGCGGCGGGTGGAGGCGTGGAAGGCGTCGGCGCCGGCCGCGGCAAGCGGGGCCAGGATCGCCTCCAGCTCCTGCGGGGTCCCGGCGAGCCGGGCGTCGTACGCCTCCGACTTCCACTGCGAGAAGCGGAAGATCACCGGGAAGGCGGGCGAGACGGCCGCCCGGACCGCGGCCACGATCTCGGCCGCGAACTTCGTACGGGCCACGGCGTCGCCGCCGTAGGCGTCGGCACGGCGGTTCGTCCGCTCCCACAGGAACTGGTCGACGAGGTAGCCGTGGGCGCCGTGCAGCTCGACGCCGTCGAAACCGATCCGCTCGGCGGCCGCGGCGGCCTCGGCGAAGGCGCCGATGACGTCGTCCAGGTCGCCCTGGGTCATCGCCTTGCCGGTGCCCTCGGTGCCGTCGAGGCGGATGCCGGAGGGACCCATGGCGGGAGCGTCGGCGTAGGGGGCCTGGCCCTGCTCGCGCACCATGCCGATGTGCCACAGCTGCGGCACGATCGTGCCGCCCGCCGCGTGCACGGCCTCGGCGACCTTCGCCCATCCGGCGAGCTGCTCCTCGCCGTGGAACCGCGGCACGCGGTCGCTCTGCCCGGCCGAGTCGTGGCCGACGTAGGTGCCCTCGGTGACGATCAGGCCCACGCCCGCGGCGGCGCGGCGGGCGTAGTACGACAGCACGTCGTCGCCGGGAACGCCGCCGGGAGAGAACATGCGCGTCATCGGCGCCATCGCGATGCGGTTCGGAACGGTCAGGCCGTTCAGGGTGACGGGCCGGGACAGGATCTCGGCCGCGCGGGAGGCGGGGGACGCGGTGACGGTCACAGGGAGGCTCCTCATGGCTACGGGACAACCTTGATGCTTGAGAACTTCATGCAATGACAAAGACGGTAGAACTCGATATTTGAGATAGTCAAGTTTCATTGGGTAAAGTGCTCCCATGACAGAAGCTCCCCGCACCGACACGGCCCGGCTCATGGAGCTGCTCTCGGTGTCGCTCGGCGTCTACTACGGCGACTTCACCATCGCGGCGGCGAGTGAGAACCTCACGGCGAGCCAGGGCAAGGCCCTCACCGTGCTGCGCCGGGGACCCGCCGCGATGCGCGCCCTGGCCGAGACCATGACCTGCGACGCCTCCAACATGACCGGGATCATCGACCGGCTGGAGAAGCGCGGCCTGGTGCGCCGCGAGGCCAGCCCCTCCGACCGGCGCGTCAAGAACGTCATCCTCACCGCCGAGGGCGAGCGGGTCACCGACGCGATCCGCGCGAAGATGCACACCACACGGGACGGCCTCGACCGGCTGAGCGACGAGGAGCGGGACCGCCTGTACGTGCTCCTGGAACGCGCCTTCGTCACCCGGCCCGCCTGCTCCTGACCCGGAACGTCCCGGCCCGGAACGTCCTGGCCCGGAACGCAAGGCCAGAGGGTCGCACCCACGCGCATACGCCGACGCCGCACCCGATGAAGCGGGGCGGCGGACGCCCCGGCCCTTCACTCCCCTCGCTCTCACGAGAGCGCGAGGGGGTTTTCTTATTTCTCCACGGATAAACGTCGATTCCTATGCGATAGATCACAAAGGACATAGACGGCATGGGTGCCATGCCCGGTATCAACGAATGGACCTCGCCGGGGATTTGCCTGAAACTGCCTGGTGATCAACTTTGAGTCTGCTGTGGGTACCCGGGGGGGGACAGTGCAGCCCTCGTCGACCATGCCCGCGGCGTGCTCGTGGAGACCCGGACCTCCCAGTGGCGGCCGGCTCGGGGCGGTTCTCTTTCGACGCTCCGAGGCGCCGCTGCCCGGTGGATCCCCGAATTCGAGGAATCACTTGATGCCACGCGCCAGACGCGTACGTCTCACCACACTCGCCACCGCGCTCTTCGCGATCCCGGCCGCCGTGTACGCCGCGCCGGCTTCCGCCGTCACGGGCCCGGTCACCGCGGACGCCGGTTACGCCTTCACCGCCCGCCTGGATCTGGGCGACGGCCAGCGCGCCTGCTCGGCGGCGCTGGTGGCCCCGCAGTGGCTGGCCACCTCCGCCAGCTGCTTCTCCGACAACGGCACCGCGCAAGTCGCCGCGGGCAAGCCCAAGTCGAAGACGACGGCCACGATCGGCCGCACCGATCTGACCGCCACGACCGGGCAGGTCCGTGAGGTCGTCGAGCTCGTGCCCCGTGAGGACCGGGACCTGGTCCTGGCGCGTCTCGCCTCCCCGACCACCGGGATCACGCCCGTGGCGTTCGCCAGGACCGCGCCCGCCACAGGCGACGCCCTGACGGTGGCCGGTTTCGGCCGGACCAAGGACGAGTGGTCGCCGCTCAAGCTGCACACCGCCGCCTTCACCGTCGACTCCGTGTCCGGCGGCACGCTGGCCATGCACGGCACCTCCGCGGCGGACGCCATCTGCGCCGGCGACGCGGGCGGTCCGATCGTCCGGCAGAAGGACGGCAAGACCGAGCTGGTCGCCGTCAGCAGCCAGTCCTGGCAGGGCGGTTGCTTCGGCGCGGACCCGGCCGAGACCCGTAACAGCGCCGTCTCGACCCGGCTGGACGACGTGGCCTCCGGCAACACGCTCCCGGCCGGCGGGGTGCTCAAGCCCGGGGACTCCCTGACGGCCGGTATCAACCGCGTGACGATGCAGACCGACGGCAATCTGGTCGTCGCCCGCGCGGGCACCACCGTCTGGTCCACCAAGACCGGCGGCCACCCAGGCGCGACCGCCCGTCTCGACGCGCAGGGCAACCTCGCCGTCCTCGAAGCGGACGGCACCACCGTCCTGTGGGAGACCAAGACCAGCGCGCCCGGCGGCAAGGCCGTCCTGCAGGAGCGCGGCAACTTCGTCGTCCACAACGCCAAGAACGAGTCGCAGTGGGCCGCCGGCACCACGGTCCGTCACGACTACAACGGCGACGGCCGCAGCGACATGGCCGACTGGTACGACTACGCCGACGGCAGCGACAAGATCCACGCCTTCCCGGCCAAGGCCGACGGCGGCTTCGACGCGCCCGTCCACGGCTGGGAGGCGCCCGCCGGCAACTACTACGCCGAGAACATGAAGCGCGTCACGGGCGACTTCAACGGCGACGGCATCGGCGACGTGGCCAGCCTCTACGGCTACTCCACCGGCGAGGTCGCCCTCCTCACCTGGCTGGGCAAGGGAGACGGCTCCTTCGCCGCGCCCCTGCACTCCTGGAAGGTCGCCTCCGGCTGGACCTTCTCCCGTATGACCCCCGTCGCCGGCGACGTCAACGGTGACGGCCGCGACGACGTGGCCGTCTGGTACGACTACGCCGACGGCAGCGACAAGATCCACACCTTCCTCTCCAAGACCGACGGCGGCTTCAACAGCCCCTTCGTGGCCTGGGAGACGCCGGCCGGCAACTACTACCGCGAGAACATGAAGTTCGTCTCCGGCGACTACAACGGCGACGGCCGCGACGACCTCGGCGTCCTCTACGGCTACTCCACCGGCGAGGTCAAGCTCATCACCTGGACCGCCAAGCCGGACGGTGGCTTCAACACGCCGGTGGGCGGCTGGAGTTCCGCCACGGGCTGGGAATTCAAGCGCGCCACCCCCTACTCCGGGGACTTCGACGGCGACGGCCGCGACAACGTGGCCGTCTGGTACGACTACGCCGACGGCAGCGACACGGTCATCGGCTTCACGCCCAGCGGTACGGACGGCAAGTTCGGCGGCCGCACCGACCTGTGGACCACCCCGGCAGGCAACTACTACCGCGAGAACATGCAGGTGGTGACCGGGGATTACAACGGTGACGGCCGCGACGACCTGGCCACCTTCTACGGATTCTCCGACGGCTCGGTCAAGACCATCACCTGGACCGCCAAGGCCGGCGGCACCCTCAACGGCCCGCTGCACAGCTGGCAGGCCGCCACGGGCAACTGGTCCTTCGGCCGCGTCCACATGATCGAGCGCTACAACAACCCGTCCTGATCTTCCCCCGCCTCCGCACGGCGCGCCGGTCCGCGTTCCCGTAGCACCGGCCTCGCTCCGGAGGGCACTGCCGCCTGTACGGCGAGACCGCCGCTTCCCAGGGAGCGGCGGTCTCGCCGCGCCCGGACGCGCCGCCGCACGACGGCCCGTCCGGCACCACCCGGGGGCGGGGAGGCCGAACCGCCGGATCAAGGTCGACCTTTCCGAAATAAACCAGAATTCCTGTGCAATAGATCACGAAGAGAATGGCCGACATGCACGCTATGTCGACTATCTCCGAATGGATCTCCCGTTGGATTTCCTCAATACTTGCCGATGCTCAACTCCCCGGCCTCTTACGGACACTCGGCAGGACAGTGCCCTTCGCCGGTCACGCCCTCACCGATTCGAGCGGATCCCCGAAGGAGAGCAATGCGCCGGCCGGCCCGAATCGCCCTTCCGGTTCGAGCGCACGCTTTCTCCATTCGAGTCCGAAATCGGCATCTTTCAGGGAAGGTCACCGGGGCACCGATTCTCTTTTCCGAGCAAATACCCGAGGCCTCGAATCCGGCGATCTCGCGCCGGTGAGGGTGACGACACCCAGGGCTTCCGGATGATCCTCGCGCGCGGGCACCCGCCGCGGCACCGCCCTCGCGCCGAAGGATCCGCCGACCACGTCCGGGCGCCGTCCGAGCACCGGATCCTCCCGACGTTTTCCCCACCGCGAAAGGAACGACGCGTATGCATCCGATACGGCCGATACGCCCCGCACAGAGACGCACCCGCTCGGCCGTCATGGCCCTGCTGACCGCGGTGACGCTGGGCCTCGCCACGCTCGGTACGAGCCCGGCGGCGCAGGCCGCGGAGGAGAAGCCGCGGCAGGTGGCCGGGGCGGCCCCGACCGCCCCGGCGAAGGCCTCGGCTCCCACCACCGCGATCAGCTCCTTCCCGAAGACCTCCAAAGAGCGCTGCGAGCCCACGGCCGCGGGTTCGAAGGAGCGTCAGGCGGGCGCCGTCCAGGCGTGTGTGAGCACGAGGCCCGCCCCGGCGAAGCGCGCCGCGAAGCAGGAAACGACGAAGCCGCAGGGCCTCGCGGCGGCAAGCACGGGCAGCTGTGACATCACCAGCCCCGGCACCTACTCCTACGAGCGCTTCGAGTACTGCGTGACCGGAGTGAACGTCGTCTACATCCTGCGCGACAGCAACGCCAAGGAGATCGGCCGCGGCACGCTGGAGATCTCCGCCGGGGCATCGCTCCAGAAGGCGGCCACGACCTGGAACGAGCAGGTCACCGTCAAGATGACCGCCGCGAGCGGCGACGTCACCGCCCTCAACGCCAAGTTCCGCTCCTCCTGCGGGTCCGGCTGCACGGCGACGAAGACCGCGCCCTGGTACGGGGGCGACCTGACCCTGGGCCAGTCCCTCACCGGCACCGTCTCCTACTCCTCGTCCCCCGCGGCGGGCGCCGCCTCCGAGTTCGTCACCTCGTACAAGATGTACGTGACCTCTCCCGGCGCCACGGCGGTCGACCCGAACGCCTCCTGGGACAACCCGCGCAAGATCCGCTGCGACAACGCGGTCGGGGGCACCTCGCCGGCGGGCTGCGCCGTCCCCTCCGTCATGCCCGTCGTGAAGATGCACGCGCAGAGCGCCGACCCCGGCGCCGCCGTCGCCGCCTACCAGTGGGCACAGAAGAACCTCAACGACGCCTGGGGCAAGGGCAAGCCGCTGACCCGGGCGACGAGCGGCGTGGATGGCCGCTCGGCCAGCACCTGCGGCAATTTCCAGGTGCTGACGGACCTCGTCGACAACGACACCTGCGGCGAGTTCCCCTTCGCCGAGACGAAGGAGGGGGGAACCAGCGGCGATCAGTGCGTCGAGATGATCTCCAACCTCGGCAACCGCGAGTGGGACGCGTACGTCCTGGGCAACGCCAAGGAACTGGACAGGTCCCGGCCCTGCGTCCAGGCCCATGTCCCGGCCGCCGACAAGCAGTTCGCGGACGCGCAGCTCACCGAGGGCTTCGCGGACCAGCGGGTGATCGACGCCGACCAGTTCGAGGTGGAATTCACCACGCCGAACACCGGCCCGCACGCACGCTGCCTGGACACCACGCCGATGGGTTCGGTCCCCAACGGTGACGGATGGATCCTGAACACCACCGAGGCGGTCGACCACGTCAACAAGACGACGACCCCGCCCGGCGCGGCCGGAGCCCGACCGACCCGAGCCGAGGCGTGCATCGGCAAGAAGATCGGGAAGGGATCCTCCGCTCAGGGAGACATCGTCGGGTGGCAGGACGCTCAGCTGTTCAAGCAGGCGAACTCGCCCACTTCGGGCTCGCTGGCCCGGTGCCACCTGATCCCGAACGTCGTCGGCGGCAGGGGCATCCGGGTCAATCTCGTCCCCTGCTGGCAGGCGGGGATGAACACCGGTACACCCAGCATGCGGACCTTCGAGGCCATGGCGGAGACCCTGGTCAAGTCCACCGACCTCAATGTCTTCGGAACGGACGACGCGATCTCCTATCAGGTAACGCCCGTCTACACGGACGCCACCAGCACCATCCCGGTGGGAGTCACCATGAGCGCTGATGTCGAGCGGGCGAACGGGGCGGTCGAGCAGCTGTTCCCCAACGTCTACGTCCCCAACACCCAGGGAGACACCCTGTTGCTCAACCTCGGCAACTGAGCACACCCGCCTCGTCAGTTCACGCCATCGGGAGCCGGCATGAGTTTCACCACCCCACCGCGGCCGCTCGACGTCACCGCGCTCTCTCCTCGGCCGGCCCCGCCGGCGCGCCCGGCGACCCGGCTGCGTCCCGGCCCGGATCGCCTTCCTGACACCACAGTTCCGTGGGCGGGCCGCCGCTGTGGCCTGACGACCCCGGGCCGGTGCCGGCCCGGGGTCGTCAGGCCGCCGGCGCGGACGTGACGCCGCGTCCGTTCAGAGCACGCCCAGCGACTCCAGTGCGCGGCGCTGGGAGGGGGTCGGTTTGGCGGGCCAGTAGAGGTAGCAGACCCCGCCCGTACCGCTTCTGACCTTGCCGTTCGCGTCGTAGCGCTTCGTCCGCAGCCAGATGTTCTCCAAATGGGAGGGCGCCGCTTATCACGCGACGCCCTCCTGCACAAACATGCAGGTCAAAGGCTCGGACCGCGTGAGGCAAATCGAGCGCGGTCGCGGTGGTGCTGACCTGGTGCTGACTTCCGCTGGCGTCCGTTCCGGTCCGTTCGAGTGCGTCGTGCTGGATCGGTGCTGACTCCGGGGCCTCGTCGCCGGGCAGACATCCACTCGTGGTCTCGACACCAGTGCCGGACTCGCGACACAACATGTACGCCTGGCGGCAGCCCCACTTCCCGCAGGCCTTCGCCGGCCGGGGCCCCCTCGATCCTATTGGGCAACGTCGGACACTGGTCCTTCGAGATCGAAGATCGGGATTCTTCGTTCGTCACCCATATCCGAAATCGACAACAGCCATTCACCGTAAGGGAAGTCACTGAAGATCTCCAGGATTCGCCCTTCGCGGGTTACCACGTACAAGTCCTGCCTGAATTGGACGCCTTGGATACCAACGTCGACAACTTCATCGCCAACAAGATCTTCCAGGCCGTAGAACGACGACCCATCTCTCGTCAGACTCGGTGAAATGGTGATCTGGCCGCCTTCAGTTACCCGCCAGCTGGTATTGATGCGCAGTCGCCAACGATCCCCTTGAAGGCAAATGCCGTCGCTATCTGCTTCAACTGTGGTGACACTGAGCGGGAGAAACCGTCGGATCTCCTCCAATACCGACTCCATCACGGCCCCAATTCGACGTGTGTACGCTCGCGGACGTACTGCTTCGGATTGACGCCGCGGGGCGGTTGGACAGGCTTTCCAGTGAATGGACTCACAGGTGCATCCGAGCCGTTTGTAAATGACGCCCGAAGGCCGGCATTCCCATTGGCCGAGGGCTGCATGATGCGGACCCTGCTACCATCCGGCAGCTCGTATCCGACACCTGCCGAACGAGTCGGGAAGGTGCTAAATCCGGGCTCTCCGGAATTAACGGCAGACTGCAAACCGGATTCCAATCGTGATGCACTGGTAGGCACGGCGGTTCCGTTCGAGCCCACAACGAAGTCGCAATTATGCACCAGGACCGGCATGGTTCCCGCGAGCACATAGTACGTGTGCAGGTCATTAACCGTGAGGTTGTGGACCCGCTCGTGCTGGGTCCACGCGCGCACCGCGCTCACCTGGGTGTAGGTGCCGTTGCCGGTCTGCAGCAGCATTCCGGGGACGATTTCCTTGGCGTAGAGCCACTTGCCGAGTTCGGGCGCCCAGAACGGGTGATTGTCCGTCGCGACGACCTTGCCCGGATGTCCGCCGGGGTTGGTTACGGTGATCTCGACCAGGTTCTTCTGGCCCTCACCGGTAATGAGCGCGGTGACCGTGCGCGGGCCGGCTTCTCCGGTCACCGGGTCGGTGGCGGTGACCTTGTCGCCGACGCGCACCTGGCCTATGGCCTTGTGGTCGCCGTCGGCCATCATGACCATGGTGTCCGGGGTGAAGCTGTTGCCGGTGCCGCAGTTCCCTGCCGTGTTGTCGGCAGCCTTGGGGGCGGCTCCGCTGTCGGCCGGTTTCGGTGCGGGAGGGCTGTCGGCCGCCTTCGGTACGGGTGCCGTGTCGGCCGCCTTGGCCGTAGTCGACGCATCGGCGGCGTTGTTGGCGTTCTTGGCGGCCTGTGCGGCGTCGAGTGCCTTGTTGCCGTACTTGGCGGCGTTCGCCGCGTAGCCCGCGCCCGGGATGGCCGAGGCGGCGGAGAGGCCGGCGTTGACGTAGTCGCCTTCCGCCGCGTACCAGCCCGCGTTGGCCAGGTCGCCGACCTCACCGACGACCGGGACCATGCCGACGACGTCGAGGGTGGTGTGGCCGATCGTCTTCCAGGACGGCATCTTCGGCCACTTGCCGGTCGGGTCGGTGAGCTTGACCGGGTTGTTGTGGGTGTAGGTGTAGGCGGCGAGGTTGCGCGGCTCGGCGATGCCGCCCGCCATGTCCCCGTCGAGGTAGTCGGGCAGCACCGGGTCGGTGCTCGCCCAGAGTTGGGTCCGTGGGTTGTAGTAGCGGGCTCCGTAGTAGTAGAGCCCGGTCTCCGCGTCGAGTTCCTTGCCGGTGAACTGGTAGGGCGTGTCCGCCTGTCCGGTCCGTTCCTCCACCCAGGTCTCCCCGTACGGGAAGTACTCCAGGTGCTCGGTGACCTCGCCCTGCTTGTCGGTGACGTAGCCGGAGGAGCCGATGTGGTCTGCGTGGAAGAACTGCTGGGCGTCCTCGGCACC
Organism: Streptomyces laurentii; assembly: GCF_040635425.1. Taxonomy (NCBI): domain Bacteria; kingdom Bacillati; phylum Actinomycetota; class Actinomycetes; order Kitasatosporales; family Streptomycetaceae; genus Streptomyces; species Streptomyces laurentii. Next base: position 62,180 of record NZ_JBEYHT010000011.1, read on the forward strand.
GGTGGTCGCGACGGTTTTGGTCGTCACGCGGCTGTCGCCGACGAAGACGTGCTTGTAGCCGGTGGTGTCGCGTTCGCTGTAGTACCGGTTCGGGTAGAGGGAGAGTCCGTCGTCGCTCCGCTTGACGAGGCGGTCGCCCTTGTCGTCGTAGACGTAGGAGACGGTGGCGCCGGCGCAGCCGCTCGGGTCCTGTGTGAGGGTGCCGGTCGCTGTGTCCTGGTTGCAGACGAGGCGGTTCTCCTCGTCCCACACGTACTGCCGGCGCTTGTCGGCGACGGCTGTGTTGACCGTGCCTGTCAGGTTGCCGTTGGCGTCGTAGGCATGGCTGACGGGACCAACCTTGGTCGGGGCATGCGGTCTGGCGCCGTCGTAGACGTACGTGTAGTCGTAGGTGGTCCGGTCCTGGACGTCGCCCGGGTTGGACGGGTCCTCGACCGGTTCGATCGGCCCGGCTCCGCCACCTCCGACCGGGAAGGCCGGGGTGCCGCCGGTGACCTCGTGGTTCTGCGACTTGCTCGTGGTGTTGTGGATCGAGTCGTAGCCCAGGCTCAGTGTGTACGTGTTGACCGCGTTGTTCTTGTCCGTGTACTGGCCGGACGCGGAGGTGAGCCGGTACTGGTCGTCGTATCCGTAGGTCTGGCTGCTCGGTCCGCCGATGTCCCCGCCCTGCGGCGCGTTGTTCGCCAGCGAGGTGATGTTGCCGATCTTGTCGTACGTGTAGCCGAGGTTCTGGAACGCGGTTCCGCCCGGCGCCACGGACTTCAGCGCTCCGAGTCGGCGGTCCTCGGCGTCGTAGGTGTAGGTGGTGCGCACCCCGTTGCCGGTCTGCTGGAGGATCTTCTGCCCGAATTTGTCGTAGTCGATCCGGTCCAGGTACGTGTAGTCGGTGCCGTTCTTGGATCCGGTGGCCCGGCCGACCTGGCCGCCCGAGTCGTAGTCGTAGGTCAGGACCTCGCCGTCGGGATAGGTCATCTCCAGCACACGGTTGAAGGCGTCGTAGCGCCAGGCGGTGGTGTAGGTGCGCGGGGCGTCCGGGACCGCGGTGATGGTGCGGGTCTCCTTGATCACCTCGCCGAGCGCACCGTAGGCGCGCTTCACCGTTCCCGCCGCGTCGTGGACCTCAGTGACGCGCGAGGCCGCGTTGTCCGGTGCGCCGGGGGCTCCGTACTCGTAGGAGACGTTGTTCTCCGGGAACGTCGGGTAGCGGATGGCCTTCAGCCGCGAGTACTCGTAGTCGTACTCGACGGCCTTGTCCGCTGCCCGCAGGTTCGCGGTGATCTTCGATGTGACGTTCCCGGCGAGGTCGTAGCGGGTCTCGGAGCGCCCGGCGTCCGGGCTGTCGAACGAAGTACGACGTCCCAGTGCGTCGTAGCCGGCGCGCGTGACGTTGTCCTTGTCGTCGGTGATCGTCGTGACCTGACCTGCGGGGTCGTACGCGTAGCTGGTCCAGATCGCCGAGGAGCCGTTGAACTCCTTCACCGATGTGGTGGCGCCCCGGACGTCGGTGTAGGTGCGGCGCTCCTTGCCGTTGCCGTCGGTCACCGTCCGCTCGAAGCGGGTCGTGCCCGCCCGGTCCTCGCCGAAGGCGTACCCGGTGCTGGTGGTGGCGCCGTCCGGTTGCACGGTCCTGACCGAGCGGTCCAGGACATCGAAGGTCTCCTTCGTGGGTGCCACGGAGTCGAAGGAGGCGTTGAGCGTGGTGTTCGCGGCTCCCTTGTCCTCGGTCACCGGGTAGTACTTCTCCACGGCGCGGCCGAAGGAGTCGAACTTCAGCCGGCCAGAGACCGTCATCACCTGGGTGGGCGTGGCCCCGGGCGAGGCGGACACCGAGGCGTCCTTCTTGGTCTGCAGGACACGCTTGAGGCCGTCGGTGAAGGTGAGGGTGTCGATGGTGTCGTCGCGTACGCCCGAGGCGGCACGGTCGAGGTGCTCGGTCGTGGCGTACGGGACGGTCGCCTCGGGGTGGTAGCCGAAGGTGATCGTGGCCCGGTCGCCGTCCTTCTCGTAAGGCCCGGTCACCTCTTCGAGTCGGCCGACACTGTCGTAGGACATCCGGAGCGGCTGGCCGTTGTGGTCGGTGTTCCGCTCGGGCTGCCCGTATTTGAGGTTGTACGCCGTGGACGAGCGGTAGCCGAAGCTGTCCTCGATGGACTCGACGTGTACGCCGACGGTGGTGTCGTAGCCGTACTCCAGCTTGTAGCGCTGCCCTTGTGCGTTGGCCGGACCGGTCACCGATTTCAGGTTCCCGTCCGGGTGGTACGTCAGGTCGGAGACGGCCGCGGTGTCCTCGTCGAGGTACTCGCGTATCTGGCGCACGGCGCCGGTCGCGCAGTCGACGGTGGATTCGCGGTGGCGCAGGAGTGCGCCGGTCGCCGCGGCCTTCTGCCGTATCGCGTTGACGACGCCGACGAGGTTCCGGTCGCGGCACTGCGTGTCGGAGCCGCTGTGGGCGAAGACGGTCTCCAGGTCGTCCGCGGTGCCCTCGTCACCCGCGTCGAAGGTGCGGATGACGTTGCCGTACTCGTCGTAGGAAAGGTCAGTGAAGGTGGACTTTCCCGCGGCGTCCGCGCCTTCGTAGTGCTTTTCCTCGACGCGGGTGAGCTGCGGGAAGACGGTGGCGGTCCGGCTCTTCGGGTCGGCTTCCTGGTCCGTGGAGATGTCAAGCAACCGGTAGGTGTTGAGTGTCTCGCGGTACGGGTGGCCGGCGCCGTCCTCGGTCAGCGTGCGGGTGAGCAGGCCGCGGCTCACGTATCCGTCGGTGCGGTACTCGTCGGTCACCGTGCGGCGAACGGCGTCATCCGTACCGGTGTCGCGGTCCTCGGTCACCACGCGGCCGAAGCCGAGGAACTCGCGTTCCAGCCGGTCGTAGCGGCCCTGCTCGTAGCGGAAGGTGGTCAGTCGCGTGTCGGCACCGTCACCCGCGAGCCCGTCGAACACCGAGGTGCGGGACAGCACCCAGCGGCTCTCCTGCATGTCGGCGGTGTTGCCCGACCGGGTGTAGTCCAGGTCGATTCGGGCGCCCATCGGCCGGCTGACCGAGCGCAGCAGGTTGGTGCGACCGGTCTTGTTGACCGCGACGAGGAGTTCGTTGTCCCGGGTGGACTTGACGTGGTCGGCCAGGCCGTCGCCGTTGACGTCCCGCAGGCTGGTTTCGGCCCGGCTGATGCCTGTGGACGCGTTGACGCCGGGGTTGAAGACGAAGACGCCGACGGGAGTGGGCAGGCCGACGGTGAAGTAGACGCCCCCGCCGAGGCTGGCGTTCTTGTCGACGGCGATGTCGGGGAAGCTGCCGCGGAAGGGGGCGGGCGCGGTGAAGCCGGTGCCGGTGTTGAGCGCGACCTTGATCGGGTTGGCCCCGTCGGTGAACACCCGGTCGGTGAGGCCGTCGCCGTTGACGTCCGTCATGCTCGCCTTGGTGTACGAGGTTCCCAGCTCGGCGGAGACTCCGCCCGCGAAGCCGTAGCGGTCGACGTTGAAGCCGAGGTTGACGCCGACGTTGCGGGTGGACGCGTCGTTGATCGGTCCGGCCGACCAGGGTTCGCGGGCGGCGAAGGAGTAGCCGAGGTTCAACTGGACGTCGCCGTTGCCGAACACCTTGTCCGGCAACCCGTCCCCGTTGATGTCGATCAGGTCGACGCGGACGTCGGACTCGCCGCCGCCGAGGCTGCCGCCGATGCCGAGCGACGGTTGGACCGCGCCGGTGGTGGCGGTGTTGGCGCTGGTGCCCGCGTCGGGCGCGGCCATGCCCAGGGCGCTGGCGATGGTGGCGGTCTCGCTGCCCGCGGAGAGCGACACGTTGCCGGAGACGTTGTCCGCCTCGCGGACGTTGCCGCCGAGGGTGCCGCGCGTGGCGCCGAGCGCGCCGGTCATGTCGGAGAACTGGATCTCCTTGGCGCCCACGACGTCGGGGTAGCCGTCGCCGTTGAGGTCGAGGTAGTCGACCGAACCCGCGGTGATCCCGCCGACCACGGTGCCGCCGAACGGGCCGGCCGCGAGGGTGGCCGACACCTGGCCGGTGACACCGCGGCGCATCACTGTCCGGTCGCCCGCCACGTCGGCGTCGGTGACGATGTCGATGGTGTCCGCGCCGAGGCGGGAACTCGTCGCCATCGCGGCGGTGGCCCAGGAGGACTCGTCCTGAGCGGCCCAGCCGCCCTTGGCGGGGACGGGGGCGAACACCGCGAGGCGCGGCATGGTGAGCCGGGGGTTCGCGGCGAAGGGCGCGACGTCCGCTTCCTTGGGCTCCTTGGGAAGTGCGTCCTTGAAGCTCTGGTCCAGCGTAAGTTCGGCCTGCTTGAGCGGCTGGGTGGCGCGGTCGCGGTTGCCCTGGTAGCCGATCACACCCCAGCCGCGGTAGGGCTGGGCGAAGGCGCCCTGCCCGACGGAACCGTGCATGGCGCTGGGCGCCGGGGTGAAGGTCGGCCAGCTGGACGTCACGTCATAGGTGACCGACGCGGACTGCTCGAGGAGTGCGCCGAGCAGTCGGGTATCCGTCGTGGAGTAGTCGATATAGAGCTCGTCGCCGGCGGTGACCGGCACGGTCAGGTCAAGGTTCGGGCCACCGAAGGAGGTGTCCTTGGCCTGGAAGACCCGTTTGCCGAGCAGCTGCCCGCCGCGCTTCTTCACCGTCAACGCGATGTTGGCGTCACCGAAGAACCCGAAGTTGAGGGACACCTTCGGCCGCACCTTCAACTGGCCGGTCCTGGTCGCCTTGTAGGACTGCTGCGGCGCGGTGAGGGTGTCCGCCGGGAACATGGTCATGTCGTACGGCGGGGTGATCACCAGCGTGGGATCGCCCTTGGCGTCGACGACCGACTCGACCCCCTGCGCGGCCGTGTAGTGCGCCTTCGGTGCCCAGCTCACCGCCGAGACGTCGATCGGGGAGTCGGTCTTCAGCTTCCACGACATCTTCTCGAACATGCTGACCGGAATGCTCACGTCGATCGCGGTGGTACCGGTCGACGCGGCGGGCAGGACCTTGCGGTACACCTCCGCGCCGGGGTGGACGCCGTTGCCCTTCTCGATCACGACGGTCACGTCGTCCGACGTCGCCTTGGACTTGACCACGTCACCGGTCAGCCGCAGCGTGCCGTTCACCGGCACGGTCACCAAGGAGGGCCTGCCGCCGAAGGTGAAGTCGGCCGACGCGCGGAACACGGTGTTCGCCAACCCGTTCGCGTCCGTGCCGGCCGGCAGGTTGGTGTAGGTGATCTCCGGGTCCCACGCCACGGTGTCGTACTTGCCGTCCAGAATGGATTGTGTGCGGAAGTAGAGGGCGTCTCCCTTCTTCACCGGAATCGACGCCACATTGCCCGGGGTGAACTCGGTGTGGTCGTCGGGGCCGATCCGCTGCGCCCAGAGTTCGGCGTCCTTGTGCTGGATGGTGACCCGCACGCCGTCGGCCTTGGTGTAGGCCGCCCGTGCCGGGGAGGGATCCTGGGTCAGCTGCACGCGGCCGTCCACGCGGACGTTGCCGTCGAACGGCGCGACCCAGCGGCGCACCGTGTCCAACAGCGGCGAGTTGTCCACCTGCTGGTTGAACTGCGCGGTCTGATCGCCGACGATCTCGCCGGTCACCGCGCCGCCCCCGATCGGCACCGGGGTGCGGGTGGAGTCCGCGCTGTAGGCAGGTTGCCCGTTCGCGTCCAGGTAGCCGAACAGCACGCCGCCGTTGTTCACCAGGTCGGCTATGCCGTCACCGTTGACGTCGCTGAAGAACCGGTCCGAGGTGGTCGTGGTGCCCACGAAGTCCAGCTGGGCCGAGGTGGTGAGGACGTACGACTCGACGCCGATGGTGCCGGACAGCGTGCGCTCGGTCGAGATTCCCGGGAGGTTGGTGAGCTTGATCGGCGTGTCGCCGAACTTCGGCTCACCCCCAGGTCTGGCCAGATTGGGCCGGTAGAACACGTCTTTGTTCTTGCGGAACACCTTGTCCGGCAGGTTGTCGCCGTTCACATCGGCCAGCGCCGACAGGCCGTCGGACTGGCCCGCGCTGAACCCGACCTTCAGCCCGACGGAACCCTCCTTGGTCGTCAGCCCCTGCACGTTGTAGCCCGCGAACAGGTGCGCGCCGAAGCCGACCGACGTGTTCGCCGAGATCGCGCTGGCCTCGCCTTCGCGGATGTTCACCCCGAGGCCGTCATCCGGCACCGACCAACCCGCCGCGTCGGCGAAGGCGTTGTAGTTGCCCGACTGGTCGCGCACGTCGTCGAAGTAGTCGAACGTGTGGGTGTTGAACAGCTGATTGCTCTCGCTGAACTGCGACACCGAGGTGAGCAGCGTCTTGGCGAACGCGCCGGTCCGGTAGTTCAACTCGTAGGCGCGGATCAGCTGGTCGTCCAGCTTGACCTCGACGTGCCGCAACAGGTCGGCGGTGACCTTCTTGAACCCGTACTTGGCGTCGATCCGCACGTCCGCCCGGCGGGGCTCGCCGCGCTCACGGTCCCGGACGAACGTCACGGAGTACCTGCCGTCGGTGTCGCCGCTGCCGGTGTAGGTGATCTTCTGCGGGTACAGGTCGCTGCCCGGCACCGCGGAGCCCGCCGTGCCGCCGTCGGCCACCTTGGCGTACCGGTAGCGCAGCACGTTGTCGTGGCCGTCGCGGACCTCCCGCGCCGCCCAGGTCGCGACGCGACCCTTGCCGTCGGCCAGCGTGCTGTCGGCCGTGCCGCCGAAGAGCGTGCGGACACCCTGCTTGTCGGTGACCTCCCACCAGTAGTTCGCGGGGCTGTCGCCGTGGCGCACGATACGGTCGAACGAGCCCTCCACCCGGGAGTGGAACACCTTCTCCGCGGTGCGCGCCTGCAACGCGCTCCGGTGCGCCACCGGGGTCAGCTGCTCACCGTTGAGCAGGTAGGTCTCGGTCTCCAGTCCGGCGTCGTAGCGCGGCACACCCCACCGCGTGTCGACCGTGACCATCGGGGTGGTGAGGTCCCACCCCGCGCCGAGCCACCCGTTCGTCCCCGACGAGTTGTAGCTGAGGGCCAGATTCGGCTCCAGGCCCGCGCGGCCCTTCGGCACCTCCAGCGGGTACGACAACCGCGCGTCACCGCTGTTGTTCGCCGAGGGCGCCTCGACCAGGTTCACCCCGGAGCCGGGGTCGGCCGCCTTGATGTCCTTGATCTGGTTCGGGTTGAACGACGTGCCCTCCGGCCCCTCCGGCCCGGTGACCGCCGACCCGGCGTCCGGCACCGTCGCGGCGGCGCTGCGGAACAGCTCGGGCGAGGTCAGCCCGGACATGGTGAGCACCATGGCCAGGATGATGATCACGCCCGAACGGCCGCGGACCACGCGCTGGACAGTCATCAAAGAGCCCCCGTACCGCCGGACTTCCCCCGGAGCACGAGTCATCCGACGACCCCCGCCCCCTGCGCTACCGCACGGTAGTTCGCGAGTTGGTTCGTTCGTACAGGCTTTCCGGACAACACCCGCCCGTGTGGTAACGATCCGGCAACGCGAGTTCTGACCGGTGTGAGCGGGCGATCGTCCAGGCCGTTTTCGCCCTTTGAGCCATATCAGTCCTCCGGGCCGGGTCGTGCGCGGAAGCAGCGAAGTACAGTCGACGGAGATCATCGGCGACGGGGGGCGACGGGTCTTACGATGACGAACTTCACCTTTGAGGCGACAGGATCCGGGTCTGTCGCCGCCCATCACATCGGGACGGCGATCACCGGCCCGGTCGCCATCCTCACGGCCGAGCTGCTGAACTCGGCGCGCGATGTCCAGGCGCCTGCCGGGTTCACCAATCTGCCGCCGCTCCCGCTGTGTCTCGGCCGCACCGACGCGCTGGGCCGGCTGCGCGGCACGCTCAGGGCGGAGCCCGGGCAGCGAGCCGCCAGGACTGCCGTCGTCCAGGGCCTCGGCGGCGTCGGCAAGAGCACCCTGGCGCTCGAGTACGCCCACAGACACCGCGACGAACACACGGTGGCCTGGTGGATCGCCGCCGGTTCTCCCGCCGGCATCGAGCAATCGCTGGCCGACCTCGCTCTTCGGCTGATCCCCACGTGGGCCGGCAGCGCATCCACCGAAGAGCGCGCCGCCTGGGCGACGATGTGGCTGCAGTGGCATCCGGGTTGGCTGCTGGTTTTCGACAATGTCGAGAATCCGGCCGATCTGCGTCCGTACATCGGCGCGCTGAACGGCTCCGTCATCGCCACCAGCCGACGGTCGGCCGGCTGGCCGACCTCCGTCGCGACGCTGGCCCTGGACGTACTCGACCTGGCCGCGGCAAGTGAACTCCTCTGCAGGCACGCGCTCGGCGAGACCCCGCCGACCCACCGTCAGATGCATGAAGCCCGGGCCCTCGCCGCTGACCTGGGGCAGCTTCCCATCGGTCTGATGCAGGCCGGCGCCTACCTGGCGCAAAACCCGACGATCGGCATCGAGCGCTACCGCCGAAGGCTGATCAGCGCGTTGGACAAGGCTCCTGAAGGTATCGCCCCAGAGCGCACCGTCGCCCGGATCTGGCGCCAGACGATCAGCACCCTCACGGAGCGCAACCCCCTGGCAGTATCCGTCCTTTCCGCGTTGGCGTGGCTGGCGCCCGATGACATCCCGGTGGAACTGCTGGCCCCTATCGCTGACGACAGCGACGAACTCCACGAGGCCCTTGGAGTCCTTGGGGTCTACTGCATGGTCTCCCTCACCCAGGACACGGTGAGCGTCCACCGACTGGTCCAGGCCACCCTCCGGAACCAGTCACCCCCTGGTGGCACGGCGCCGGCCGGTCGGCTGGAGGCCGAACGGCTGGAGGCCGAACGGCTGCTGTGCGCCGCGGTCATACCCCTGGGAGAACCGCCCGACGATGGCCGGTCCCCCGTATGGGATCGGCTGCTCCCACACCTCGTCGCACTCGCGGCCACCACTCCTGACGGGCACGCCGACACCTTTCCCGCCGGACGGTACGCGAGCGCCGCGAGCTACCTCGCTGGCCTCGGCCACGACGCCCGCGCCGTTCCGCTGCTCACGGCAGCCCTCGCCAGCTGCGAAGCACTCGCCAGCGCCGAGCACGAACTCACCCTGAAGGTCCGCGCGAACCTGGCCGGCGCCTACCACGGAGCCAGGGACTTCGGCCGGTCCATCGCGATCCTCGAACCGATGGTCGCCCAGTGCGCGCGGATCTTCGGAGAGTCACACCCGGGGACACTCACGGTCACCTCCAACCTCGCCAACTCCTACCGTGACTCCGGCGATCTGGCCCGTGCCGTCGCACTCCACGAGGGGACATTGGCCCGGCGTAGGCAGGCACTTGGCGAGGACCACCCCGACACTCTCGTCAGCTGCGAGGAACTGGCCCGCGCCTATCACGCGTCCGGCGACCTGGATCGTGCCATCTCTCTGCATGAGGCGACCCTCACGCAGTACGAGCAATCCCTGGGACCAACCCATCCTGCCACCCTGACCAGCCGGCACGGCCTGGCGGCGGCCTACCTCGCCTCAGGCGACCTGCCGCGCGCCATTCCGATGTACACCGCCGTGCTCGCCCAATGGCAGCAGGCGCTCGGCGACAGCGATCCCGAAACCATCACCAGCCGGAACAACCTCGCCTACGCCTATGCGATCGCCGGACGCCCAGAGCAGGCGGCGCAGCATCTCGAAACGGCCCTGGCCCGGTGCGAGGAGGTGTACGGCGAGGCGCACCCGGAGACCATCGCCGTCCGCGCGAACCTCGGCTGCGCCTACCGGGACGCCGGGAACCCGTCCCGCTCGCTCCCACTGCTGGAGACCGCGGCCGCGCAGAGCGCCCACCTGCTCGGCGACGCCCACCCCCAGACCCTGAGCACCAGGAACGGGCTGGCGCAGGCATACCAGGCCGCCGGTGACGCAGGACGTGCGATCGCCCAGTACGACACCGTCCTCGAGCACCGTGCCGCGCTGCTCGGCGAGACCCACCCCCACACCCTCGCCACCCGAAGCGGCCTCGCGAAGACCCACCTCGCGGCGGGCGACCCGGCCGGCGCCGTCCCGCTCTTCGAGACCGTCGTCGCCCAGTGCGAGCAGGTCTTCGGCGAGTCCCACCCGGACACTCTGGCGAACTACATCGGCCTGGCCGACGCACTGCGTCAGACGGACGATCCGGCGCGGGCCGTGCCCCTCGCGGAGACGACACTGGAGCGGTGCATCCGGTCGCTCGGCGAGGACCACCCGCACACCGTGGTGTGTCGGAGCAACCTGGCCATCGCACACCTCACGGTCGGCGACGCCCGACGCGCCGTCCAACTCCTGGAGGTCAGCGTGCGGAACGCCGGCCTCGTGTTCGGCGACACGCACCCACACACTGTCACCGGCCGGACGAACCTGGCCGCCGCCCACCTCGAGTCCGGCAGCGCGGAACAGGCAGTCGCCGTCCTGGCGGACATCCGCGCACAGCTGGAGGCCGAACTCGGCGGCACCCACCCGCAAACACTCCACTGCACCGCCATGCTGGCTCGCGCCCACGGCAGGTCCGGCAGCCCCGCCCAGGCGACCGAACTGCTGGAACAGAGCGTCGCGCTCACCGAGAAGGAACTCGGCGCCACCCACCCGGACGCACTCGAGCAACGGCAGTACCTGGCCGAGATCTACCGGTTCGCTGGCCGACCCGATCTGGCCGTGCCACTGCACGAAGCCAACCTCTCCCATTGGCAGCAGACCCTCGGTGACCACCCGAATGTCCTGAACGCCCAACTCACCCTGGCGGACACCCATCAGGAGGCCGGCGCACACCGAAAGGCGATCGCCCTCTATCGCGCAGCCCTCGACAGGATCGAACCCGTCCTGGGCCCGGAGAACCCGCTCGTCGCACAGATCTGCGCGAGGATCGACTCGGCCGAGTGGGGGGCGGCCTAGTCTGATGCCCGGCCTCAGTCACTGACAGGAATTCAGAGGTGGGTTGTGGGAGCGGAGATCGTGCAGTTCATGGGGCAGGCAGGGCCGTATCTGAGCGCGGCCTTGGGTGCCTACGGTGCGGGGGTGCTGGCCCGGGCTGAGGACGCCGCGGTGGGAGCGACGGCGAACGCAGGGCGCAGTATTCTGCATGCGGTCTGGGGGCGCCGGAGCCCGGCCGGACGCCCGGAACTGGAGGCGGCGGTACGTGAGGCGGCCGAGGAACCGGGGGACGCCGATGCTGCTGCCGCCCTGCGCCAGCAGATCAAGCGGACGCTACGGGAGGATCCGCAGCTGCTCGCCGAACTGGCCGCCCGGCTTCCCGCGGCCGGTGCTGTGACGATCACCGCGTCCGGTCAGCGGTCCATCGCCGCACAGACCATCGGCACGGCCGTCACCGGCGACAACACCACGATCCGGCCGTGACCCCGACTCCTCTCCCACGAGGCGTCCCGCTGACTCGGACATCGTTCGATCAAGCTCACAGCAGCCCGAGGGACCGCAACACGCGGTGCTGACTCGCCTCCGGCTTTTCGGGCCAGTAGAGGTAGCAGACCCCGCCCGTACCGCTTCTGACCTTGCCGTTCGCGTCGTAGCGTTTGGTTCTCAACCAGATGTTCTCCCATTCGCGGCGCCGGTAGACGCGGCGGACGGCCACGTCGCTGGGCGAGGCCGGGTCGTTGGCGATCACGTCGCCGTCGGCGGTGAAGCCGATGACCGTCATCAGGTGGCCCGAGGTGCCGTAACCCGCGCCGGTCAGCTCCGCCTTGAGGAAGGACTGGGAGGTGATGACCGGGACGCCGGCCCGGATCAGGGTCTCCACGTCGGTGAGCGAGCGCAGCCGGGTCACCACCGCGTTCATGTCGGTGTACGAGGCGGCGTAGGCGGCGTTGAAGGGCCAGTTACCGCAGCCCTCGTACTGGTGGTCGTAGGTGAACCGGGCGGCATGGCAGACCTGGGGGTCGGCGTACTCCGGGTTGACCCAGGCCAGGTCCTCGGCGGTGGGGCGGCGGTCCCAGTACTCGATGATCATCTGCGAGGAGGTGGGGCTGCACCAGGCCTCGCCCCCGTTGTCGTACTCCGGGTACTGGCCGACGTGGATGTTCTGCGAGTAGCACGGCACGGTCAGTTCGCGGTCGAGACCGGGCGTGGACGCGGGCACCGTGAACCGGTCGGGGACGTCCGAGGCCATCGCGCCGATCCGCCACACCGTCGGCGTGAGGGTGGTGCCGGGCGTGCGGTAGAGGGTGAGCCGCAGCCGGTACGAGACGAGCCGCAGCCCGCTCGCCGGGTCGTCGACCGAGAAGGTGTCCGTCCAGATCGACGCCTTGCCGTCGGTCTGGTCGTCGACCGAGGTACGCCGGATGTCGGTGTCGCCCGCGGCCCAGCGGCCCATCACGAACCAGGGCGTCTCGGTACCGTCGCCGTACGTGCCGCGCAGCTCCACCTGGAGCCAGGTGCCGGCCGGGGTGTCGGCGTTCCAGGAGGCGACGAGCTCGGTGGCCGGGACGGTGGAGGTGTGGCGGGGCGAGGTCCAGCTCGCGTACTCCCAGCCGCTCGTCCGCCCGGTGTGCGGGTCGGTGTACTCGGTGGTGCCCGCCGGGGTGCCGATGACGAGACCGGGGCGGCGGCCGGAGACGGCGCGGGTGCCGGCGGGCGTGCCGCAGCGCCAGTCGGTGTACGTGTGCCAGAAGCGGTTGTCGACGGCTCCGGCCGCCGGCGGGGCCTGGCCGGCCGTCGTCGTGACGGCCTCGTCGCCGCAGGTGTCGCCCCCGGCGCCGCACGGTGCGGCAGCGGCGGCGGAGGCGGGGATGGTGCTCGCGGCGGTGGCCGCGACCGTGCCGGCGGCCGTCGCGAGGGCGGCGGCGAGGACGGTTCTGCGCGGGGTGGCAGGGGGCATGGGCGGTGACCCTCCAGTCGGTGGTGGCGAAGGGACGGGCTGCGGGCCCCACTATCGCGGCTCGCGGACGGCTTCTGCCAGCGATTCGACCGGCGCCGCGCGAGCAATATTGGTCTGTGCCACTGGCGGACCGGGCCGCGCTGACCTGCGGACGGACGCGCCGGGCCGCGGCGGGGCGCCGGGATCGACTCGCCTACCCTGGGGCCATGGACGCTCTCGACCGCCTCGCCGCGGAACTCCTCCGGCTGCCGCCCTCCTGCGGTCCGGTGCGGCTGGTCGCGATCGACGGCCACGCGGGCTCCGGGAAGTCGACGCTCGCCGGGCGGCTCGCCACCGCACTCGACACCCTCCATACAGGCACCGCCACCGGGCCCGCGCCCGTGCTCCATCTCGACGACCTCGCCACCCACGACGAGCCCTTCGCGTGGACGGACCGGATGCTGCGCCAGGTGATCGGCCCGCTCTCCCGGGGCGAGCACGCGCACTACGCCCCGTACGACTGGGACCGGCGCCGCTTCGGCCCGCTCCGGCCGCTCCCGCCGGCACCCGTGGTCCTGGTGGAGGGCGTGGGGGCCGGGCGGCGGGTGCTGCGCCCGTATCTGGCGCGGCTGCTGTGGATGGAGCGCGGCCCCGAGGAGTCCTGGGTCCGCGGCCGGCACCGGGACGGGCATGAGCTCGCCGATTTCTGGGACGGCTGGACCGTGGCGGAGACTCGCCATTTCACCGAGGACCCTTCACGGCCGTTCGCCGACGCCCTGGTACGGGAGTGCGGAGAGGGTTACGTGTGGCTGCCCGGGCCTTCTGTGGCAGCAGGCGCGCACCAGACCATCACGTACCGTGACGGCTCCCCGGCCGCAAACTGAGCCGGCCGGATTCCGCTTGCGCGAGTGCCTCAACTCGGCTTGACCCAAGGGGCGTACAGGTCTTACGTTCTCAATGTGCGGCTCTCCGGAGCCGCCGCGGACGCGAAGCCCCCGGTTGTTCCCCCGTGATCGGGGGCTTCGTTCCGCCTCCCGATCTCACCGTCCGTAATCATCGGTGAACCGGCCGCCGCCACGTCGGAATCGAGCCGAACGGCCCCTGGCGGATCCCCCTGATCGAGGGGATCGCCTCCTTCTCCCTCTTCACACGCCCTCCACGCCGGTACGATGCCCCTCGGTGTGGTCAATTCCCGTCCACGTGAAGACGGTTGTGGGGGACCGATGGATTTCGGCACACAGGGCGCGCATGCCCCCGCCGAACTCGCCTGGCTGCGCGGAGTCGACGCTTACACCATGGGCGCGTATCCGCAGGCCGAGGAGGAGTTCCGGACGGCGGTACGCGTCGACCCCGGCATGGCGGACGGCTGGCTCGGCCTGCACGCGCTGCGGGTCGACACCACGACCGCCCTGCTGCGGATGTTCCGCCACCGGGAACGGTTCGGCGAACAGCGGGCACGGCACCGGCGGAACCTCAACTCCTGGTACTGGCTGGGCTGGTGGGTGCAGCCGGTCCTGGAGACCCCGCGCGACCTGCTGCTCGCGCACGCCTCGCACTGGCTCGACGGCCGCCATGTGGCCGAGCTGGACCGGGCGTTGGCGGGGCTGCCGCCGGTCGACACCGACTTACACGTGCGCTTCCTGCACGCCTGCCGGGCGTATCTCGTCAAGGACTGGGACCAGTTGGTCCGGCACACCGAGCCGCTGGTGGACGATCCCTTCCTCGGCATCGAGGCGGGCCTGTTCGGTGGCATGGCCCGGGTCCGCCTGGAGATGTACGGGCAGGCCGAGCCGATGCTGGCGGCCGCGCTCATGCGCTGCCGCAGCGAACAGCCACAGCGCAAGGAGCTCCGCTACTGGCTGGCCCGGGCACACGAGGGCACCGGCCGGACGGCCGCCGCGCTCCCCCTCTACCGGGCCGTGCACCGGATCGACCCGGCCTTCATGGACACCACGGCACGGCTCGCCGCGATCGCCGAGTACGACGGTTTCGAGGGGCCGGACGATCCCGGGCTGAGCGCGCCCCTGTACGGCGGGATCGGCCAGGACATACCGGCCGCCGTCGACACGGAGGCGGTGGCCGGGTTCGACCCGGAGGTGCCGGCCGGGGACGGGCTGCTGGTCAGCACCGAGGCCGTGCCCCCGTTCGTGCCGTCCGTTCCGCCGGAACCGCCGGAGCCCCCGGAGTTCGTCCGGCAGAAGGCGGCGGTGCCCCGCCAGCCGGTGCCGCCCCGCTTCCCCGCGAGCCCGACCGACCCGGAGCTGCTCGCGGACGCGCTGGAGCAGTTGGAGCGGATGGTCGGCATGGAGCCGGTCAAGCGGCAGGTGAAGGCGCTGTCGGCGCAGCTGGAGATGGCCCGGCTGCGCGCCGGGCAGGGGCTGCCCGTCCAGCCGCCGAAGCGGCACTTCGTCTTCTCGGGCCCGTCCGGCACCGGCAAGACCACCGTCGCCCGCATCCTCGGCCGGGTGTTCTACGCGCTCGGGCTGCTCGGCGGCGACCACCTCGTGGAGGCCCAGCGCGCCGATCTGGTCGGCGAGTACCTGGGCCAGACCGCCGTGAAGGCGAACGAACTGATCGACTCGGCGATCGGCGGGGTGCTGTTCGTCGACGAGGCGTACGCGCTCTCCAACACCGGCTACAGCAAGGGCGACGCGTACGGCGACGAGGCGCTCCAGGTGCTGCTCAAGCGCGCCGAGGACAACCGCGACCATCTGGTGGTGATCCTGGCCGGCTACCCCGAGGGCATGGACCGGCTGCTGGCCGCCAACCCCGGGCTCTCCTCGCGCTTCACGACCCGGGTCGACTTCCCCTCGTACCGCCCGCTCGAACTCACCGAGATCGGCCGGGTGCTCGCGGCGGCCAACGGCGACGGCTGGGACGAGGAGGCGCTGGACGAGCTGCGCTCGATCAGCGGGCACGTGGTCGAGCAGGGCTGGATCGACGAGCTGGGCAACGGGCGGTTCCTGCGCACCCTGTACGAGAAGTCCTGCGCGTACCGCGATCTGCGGCTGTCCGGCTTCGCCCGCACCCCGTCCCGCGAGGATCTGGCGACGCTGCGGCTGCCCGATCTGATGCAGGCGTACGGCGAGGTCCTGTCGGGCCGCGGCCCGACGGCCCGGGGCCCACAGGAACCGGGCCTCTGAGTCCCGTACGGCTCCCCCGGATGTACGGGAGCCGCCCGGGATCCAGGTCCCGGGCGGCTCCCGCTGACGACGGGCGTCGGCTCAGCTCGCCAGGGCCTGCGCCGTCCGCGGGTCCGGGTGCGACGCGGGCGCCACGACCCGGTGGGCGGGGTCGCGGACCTCGCCGACCAGCATCTCCAGGACGTCCTCCAGGGCGACCAGGCCGAGCACCCGGCCGGAGGCGTCCGCGACCTGCGCCAGGTGCGTGGCGGCCCGGCGCATCACGGTGAGCGCGTCGTCCAGCGGCAGCTCCGGCCGGAGCGTGGCCAGCGGGCGCCACACCTGCTGGGGCAGCGCGCGCTCCCGGTCCTCCAGGTCGAGGACGTCCTTCACGTGCACGAAGCCCATGAGGGTGCCCCGGCCCTCGGCGCGCACCGGGAAGCGGGAGTAGCCGGTCCGTACGGTCAGCTCCTCGATCTCGCGCGGGGTGGCCGACGGGGAGACCGTGACGAGCGCGGCCGCCGGTATGAGGACGTCCGTGACCGGGCGGGTGCCCAGTTCCAGGGCGTCCTCCAGACGCTCCTGCTCGGCCGGGTCGAGCAGTCCGGCCTGGCCGGCGTCCTCGACGAGCCGGCCGAGCTGCGTGCTGGTGAAGACGGCCTCCACCTCGTCCTTCGGCTCGACCTTGAAGGCCCGCAGGACCAGCGCGGCGCAGGCGCCGAGGGCGGCGGTGACGGGCCGGCAGACCCGGGCGAAGGCGACCAGGCCGGGGCCGAGGAGCAGGGCGGTGCGCTCGGGGTCGGCCATGGCCAGGTTCTTCGGCACCATCTCACCGATGACCAGGTGCAGGACGACCACCACGGCCAGCGCGATCACATAGCCGAGGGGGTGGATCAGGCCCTCGGGGACGTGGACGGCGTGGAAGACGGGTTCGAGCAGCCGGGCCACGGTCGGCTCGGCGACCGCGCCGAGCGTCAGGGAGGCGACGGTGATACCGAACTGGGCGGCGGCCATCATCTGCGGCAGGTGCTCCAGGCCGTGGAGGACCTGGCGGGCGCGGGCGCCGCCGAGCGGTTCGATCTGGCTGCGGCGGACGGAGACGAGCGCGAACTCGGCGCCGACGAAGAAGCCGTTGGCGAGGACCAGCAGGACGGCGAAGAGCAGGGGCAGGAGACTCATCGGACCGCCTCCGCGGCGACGGGCACCGGGGCGATGCGCATGAGGCGCACGCGTTCGGCGCGGTAGCGGTCGACCTGGCGGACCGAGAGCCGCCAGCCGGGCAGCTCGGCGCGGTCGCCGGGGGCGGGGATGCGGCCGAGCAGGTCGGCGACGAGCCCGGCGACCGTCTCGTACGGGCCGTCGGGCACGTCGAGTCCTATCCGGCGCAGGGTGTGCACCCGGCAGGAGCCGTCGGCCTCCCAGATCTGGGAGCCGTCGTCGGTGGGCACGGGCGCGAGCTCGGGCCGCGCGTCGGCGGCGGTGTCGTGCTCGTCGCGGACCTCGCCGACGAGTTCCTCGACGATGTCCTCCAGGGTGACGACGCCGGCGGTGCCGCCGTACTCGTCGACGACGACCGCGATGGGCTGCTCGCGGCGGAGCCGTTCGAGCAGGGCCTGGACGGGCAGCGACTCGGGGACGAGCAGCGGCGGGACGGCGATCCGGCCGACCGGGACCCGGTGCCGCTCCTTCGGTACGACCGCGAGGGCGTCCTTGAGGTGGACCATGCCGACGATCTCGTCGATCCGCTCGCGGTAGACCGGGAAGCGGGACAGACCGGTGGCCCGGGTGAGGTTGAGCACGTCGGCCGCGGTCGCGTCGGACTGCAGGGCGCTCACCTTCACGCGCGGGGTCATGACCTGGTCGGCGGTGAGGCCGCCGAGGGTCAGGGTCCGGACGAAGAGGTCGGCGGTGTCCTGTTCGAGGGCGCCGGCCTGGGCCGAGTGGCGGGCGAGGGAGACCAGCTCCCGCGGGGTGCGGACCGAGTCGAGCTCGTCGGCCGGTTCGACGCCGAAGAGCCGGACGAGCCGGTTGGCCACGGTGTTCAGCGCGGAGATCACCGGACGGAACAGGCTGGAGAAGACGTGTTGCGGGCCGGCGACGAAGCGCGCGACCTGCAGCGGCCGGGAGACCGCCCAGTTCTTCGGCACGAGTTCGCCGACGACCATCTGTACGGCGGAGGCGAGCAGCATGCCGATCAGGACGGCGATGCCGGAGACGGCGCCGTCCGGGAGGCCGGTGGCGCTCAGCGGTCCGTCGAGCAGCCCGGCGATCGCGGGCTCGGCGAGCATGCCGGTGACGAGCGAGGTGATGGTGATGCCGAGCTGGGTGCCGGAAAGCTGGAAGGACAGCTCGCGCAGCGCCGTGACGACGGTGCGGGCGCGGCGGTCGCCTTCGGCGGCGGCGCGCTCGGCGTCCGCCCGTTCCACGGTGACGAGGCCGAACTCGGCGGCCACGAAGAAGCCGTTGGCGAGGATCAGGAGGAAAGCTGCGAGGAGCAGCAGGAGAGAGACGATCATGCCGCCGCCTCGGACGAGGGGGCGGCGCAGGTACTACCGGACGATCCGTCCATTGCCGGAGGGAGTCACTCCTCGGGTCGAAGGTCTGCCTCGCGGGCCGCCGGCGGGCGGCCCTGCACACGCGAGACGGTGGCGCCGCTCGGCACCACCGCCATCAAGAGTAGTCACGTGCGGGCCGTCCCGGGCAGGGGGTCGGCCCCGGATGGGGGACGGATCAGGGTCCGGTACGGGGTCGGCTCGGGGTCTCCCCCGGTCCGCGCGCCCCCTCGTCGGCCCCTGTGCGCGGCTCTGACCGCCCCGGGTCCCGAGGCCGGATCAGGCGCCTTCGCGCCCGGTGCCCCGGCTGTCGGCGAGGGCCCGCAGAGCCCTCGCGTCCTCTATGGCCCGGCCCTTGGCGATGCCGGGCTGGATGCCGAGCACCGGCAGGCTGGTGCCGTCGCTCAGGTCGAGGAACACCCACGGATCGCCGGGGCGCAGGTTGACCCGCAGGATCTCGGCCCAGGCGAGCCGGCGGACCCGGGTGATGTTCACCACGGTCACGCCGTCGTCGTCGGCGACGACCTTGGGACGGCTGAGCATGACCAGGACACCCGCGAAGAGCGCGGCGACGAACACGAAGCTCATCCGCTCCCCCGGCGACAGCGAATCCAGCATCAGGCCGACGGCGCTGATGACGACGAACATCGCCACCCCACTCGTCAGCAGGACGACCCGGGTGCGGGCCGGCCGGAAGGTGACCGGAAGGGCGGGTGCGCTGGTGTCGGACATGCGGGTGTTCCGGCTTTCGGTACGGGGTGGCGTGAGGACGTCGGCGTGAAGTCGTCGGCGCGGGGTGGCCCCCGGCGCGGCTCAGAGCCGGCAGGCGTGGATGGCCGTGGTGAGGATGGCGCGGGCGCCCAGCTCGTACAGGTCGTCCATGACCTTCTGCGCCTCGCGGGACGGCACCATCGCGCGGACGGCGACCCAGCCCTCGTTGTGCAGCGGGGAGACGGTCGGGGACTCCAGGCCGGGGGTGAGGGCGACGGCCTGCTCCAGGTGCTCGGCGCGGCAGTCGTAGTCCATCATCACGTAGCTGCGGGCGACCAGGACGCCCTGGAGGCGGCGCAGGAACTGCTGCACCTTGGGGTCGTCGGTGGGGGCGCCGGCGCGGCGGACGACGACGGCCTCGGAGGTGAGGATCGGCTCGCCGATGACCTCCAGGCCGGCGTTGCGCAGGCTCGTGCCGGTCTCGACGACGTCCGCGATGATCTGGGCGACACCCAGCTGGATCGCGGTCTCGACCGCGCCGTCGAGGTGGACGACGGCAGCGTCGATGCCCTGTTCGGCGAGGTGCTTGCCGACGATGCCCTCGTAGGAGGTCGCGATCGTCATGCCGTGGAAGTCCTTGGGACCGGTCGCGGTGCCCGGGCGGGTGGCGTAGCGGAAGGTGGAGCGGCCGAAGTTCAGCGGCAGGATCTCCTCGGCGTTGGCTCCGGAGTCCAGGAGCAGGTCGCGGCCGGTGATGCCGATGTCGAGCCGGCCGGACGCCACGTAGATCGCGATGTCCTTGGGGCGGAGGTAGAAGAACTCCACCTCGTTGTCGGGGTCGACGGTGACGAGTTCCTTGGACTCCTTGCGCTGCCGGTAGCCCGCCTCATGGAGCATCTCCATCGCAGGTCCGGAGAGGGAACCCTTGTTGGGGACGGCGATGCGCAGCATGGGGTGGGCTTCCTTTGCCTCAGAGGTCGTACGTCGTGCGGGGTGGGGTGGTTCCGGTCCGGCGGCCCCTTCGGGGAGGGGCGGCGGGATCAGAGATGGGCGTAGACGTCGTCGAGCGAGATCCCGCGGGCGACCATCATCACCTGGACGTGGTACAGCAGCTGCGAGATCTCCTCGGCGGCGGCTTCGTTGCCCTCGTACTCGGCGGCCATCCAGACCTCGGCGGCCTCCTCGACGACCTTCTTGCCGATGGCGTGGACGCCCTTGCCGACCAGTTCCGCGGTACGGGAGGTCGCCGGGTCGCCGGTCTCGGCCTTGCTCTTGAGCTCGGTGAAGAGCTCTTCGAAGGTTTTGTTCGCCATGATGTCCTAAGGGTACGGGGTACGACGGCGCGCCTCAGCGCCAGGGTTCGCTCACCGTGCGCAGCGCGGTCGCGGTGGCGACGGCGGCGGTCACGGCCTCGTGGCCCTTGTCCTCGTGGGACCCTTCCAGGCCGGCCCGGTCCAGGGCCTGCTCCTCGGTGTCACAGGTCAGGACGCCGAATCCGACGGGTACGCCGGTCTCGACGGCGACCTGGGTCAGGCCGTTGGTGACGCCCTGGCACACGTACTCGAAGTGCGGCGTGCCGCCGCGGATGACGACGCCGAGTGCCACGACCGCATCGTAGCCGCGCCCGGCGAGCACCTTGGCCACGACGGGGAGTTCGAAGCTGCCCGGGACGCGGAGCAGGGTGGGCTCCTCGATGCCGAGTTCGGTGAGGGCGCGCAGGGCGCCGTCGACGAGGCCGTCCATGATCTTCTCGTGCCACTGGGCCGCGACGACCGCGACCCGCAGGTCACCGCAGGTCTTCACGCTGAGGACGGGTGCGCCCTTGCCGCTCATGTCTCTCCTTGCCGGGTTGTGCCTGTGATGCGGTGCCCCGCCCCTCGCCGTTCGTGAAAGGGGCGGGGTGCCGGGGTTACTGGTGGGGGTGGGTGCCGGCCGGGGTGGGGTCCAGCCAGGGCAGGTCGTGGCCCATCCGGTCCCGCTTGGTGCGCAGGTAGCCGAGGTTGTGCTCGCCCGCCTGGACCGGCATGGGCTCGCGGCCGGTGACGTCGAGGCCGTGCCGGGTGAGGGCGGCGGTCTTGTCGGGGTTGTTGGTGAGCAGCCGCAGGCCGCGCACGCCGAGGTCGGCGAGGATCCGCGCGCCGGCCGCGTAGTCGCGGGCGTCGGCGGGCAGGCCGAGCTCCAGGTTGGCGTCGAGGGTGTCGCGGCCGCGTTCCTGGAGTTCGTACGCGCGGAGCTTGGACAGCAGGCCGATGCCGCGGCCCTCGTGGCCGCGCAGATAGACGACGACACCGCGGCCGGCCTCGGTGATCCGCTCCATGGCCGCCTCCAGCTGGGGGCCGCAGTCGCAGCGCAGCGAGTGGAAGACGTCGCCGGTCAGGCATTCGGAGTGGACCCGGACGAGGACGTCCCGGCCGTCGCCGAGGTCGCCGTGGACGAGGGCGACGTGCTCGACGCCGTCGGTGGTGGAGCGGTAGCCGTACGCGGTGAACTCGCCGTACGCGGTCGGCAGCCGGACCTCGGCCTCGCGGCGGACGAGGGGCTCGGCGGAGCGGCGGTAGGCGATCAGGTCCTCGATGGAGATGATCGTCAGGCCGTGTTTGCGGGCGAACGGGACCAGCTCGGGCAGTCGCAGCATCACGCCGTCCTCGCCGGCGATCTCGACGATCGCGCCGGCCGGGCGGAGTCCGGCGAGCCGGGCCAGGTCGACGGCTGCCTCGGTGTGGCCGGGGCGGGTCAGCACGCCGCCGGACCGGGCGCGCAGCGGGAAGACGTGGCCGGGGCGGACGAAGTCGCCGGGCTCGTACGTGCCGGCGGCCAGCATCCGCAGGGTGGTGGCGCGGTCGGCGGCCGAGATGCCGGTGGTGACGCCGTGCACGGGGGCGGCGTCGACGGAGACGGTGAAGGCGGTCCGCATCGCCTCGGTGTTCTGCTCGACCATCTGCGGCAGCCGCAGGCGGTCGAGTTCGTCGCCTTCCATGGGGGCGCAGATCAGACCGCGGCACTCGCTCATCATGAAGGCGACGATCTCGGGGGTGGCCTTCTCGGCCGCGATGACGAGGTCGCCCTCGTTCTCGCGGTCCTCGTCGTCCACGACGACGACGGGACGGCCGGCGGCGATGTCCGCGACGGCCTGCTCGACGGGGTCGAGGGCGAGGTCGGTGGTGTCCCAGAACCGGCTGGTGGTGTCCGCGGGGAGCGCGTCGGAGGACAGGGGGCCGGCGGACGACAGGTGGGTGCTCACGCGTGGGCTCCTTCCAGGGCGGGGACGGTCCGCGACCGGAGCCACCAGTCGCGCATGCCCCAGACGACGAGGGCGAAGTAGACGACGTAGACCAGGCCGGAGAAGGCGAGGCCGCTGTGGAAGGCGAGCGGGACGCCGACGAGGTCGACGAGGAGCCAGGCGAACCAGAACTCGATCAGGCCACGGGCCTGGGCGACCATCGCGACGAGGGTGCCGACGAAGATGTACGCGTCGGCCCACGGGCTCCAGGAAAGCGACGGGTAGAGGGTGAACAGGCCGCCGACGGCGAGGGTGCCGAGGGCCGCGCCCGCCAGCAGCAGCCCGCGCTCCTTCCAGGTGGCGAAGCGGACGGCGAGGGAGCCGTCCTGGGCCTGCTGCTTGCCGCGGTTCCACTGCCACCAGCCCCAGGCGGCGACGCCGATGACGAGGAGCTGCTTGCCGACGCCGCCGGACAGGTGGGCGGAGGCGTAGGCGCCGACGAGGACGATGCCGGAGAGCAGCTGGGCGGGCCAGGTGAGGATGGAGCGGCGCCAGCCGAGGGCGAGGGCCAGCAGACCGATCGTGTTGCCGATCATGTCGGACCACAGGATGTGCTGGCCGAAGACGACGAACGCCTCGGAGTTGAGCCAGTTCACTTGACGTTCTCCTGTGCGTTCGGGCCGAGCAGCCGCTCGACGTACTTGGCGATGACGTCCACCTCGAGGTTGACCGGGTCGCCGGGCTGCTTGATGCCGAGCGTGGTCAGGGCGAGGGTGGTGGGGATGAGGCTGATGGTGAAGCGGTCGTCGCCGGCCTCGACGACGGTGAGGCTGACGCCGTCGACCGTGATGGAGCCCTTGTCGACGACGTAGCGGGCGAGCGGGGCGGGCAGGCCGACGGTGACGACCTCCCAGTGCTCGGAGGGCTCGCGCTTCAGGATCGTCCCGGTGCCGTCCACGTGGCCCTGGACGATGTGGCCGCCGAGACGTCCGCCGACGGCCATGGGCCGCTCCAGGTTGACCCGGGAGCCGGGCTCCAGGGCGCCGAGGGAGGAGCGCTTGAGGGTCTCGGCCATCACGTCGGCGGTGAACTCGCCGTCGGCGGTCTCCACGACCGTGAGGCAGACGCCGTTGACGGCGATCGAGTCGCCGTGCCGGGCGCCCTCGGTGACCAGGGGGCCGCGCAGTCGGAAGCGGGAGGCGTCGGTCAGCTGCTCGACGGCGACGACCTCGCCAAGTTCTTCGACGATTCCGGTGAACACGGTCAGGCTCCCTTGGGGGTCGGGACGGCAGAGGCGGTGGGAACGGCGGTGATACGGAGATCGGATCCCACGCGCGCGGTGTCGGTGACGTCGAGGCGCAACGCGCGCGTGATCGTGTTGATTCCGGCGTCGGCGAGGGCGGCGGGGCCCGCGCCGAGGAGGACCGGGGCGAGATAGCCGACGACCTGGTCGACGGCGCCCGCGGCGACGAAGGAGCCCGCGAGGGTGGGGCCGCCTTCGAGGAGGACGGAGCGGACACCGCGCGCGTACAGCCCGGAAAGCAGCTCGTCGACGCCGATGCGGCCGTCACGCAGGGGCAGCCGGAGCAGCTCGACGCCGGGCAGGTGCCGGGTGTCGGCGTCCTCGCCGACGACCAGCAGCGTGGGCGCGGCGTCGTCGAGGATCCGGGCGGTGGGCAGCACGCCGGCGCGGGTGTCGAGGGCGACCCGCAGCGGCTGGGCGGCGCCCTCGATGCCGCGGACGGCGAGGTGCGGGTCGTCGGCGCGGAGCGTGCCGCCGCCGACCACGACCGCGTCGGCCTCGGCGCGCAGCCGGTGGACCTCGGCGCGGGACGCGGCGGAGGTGATCCAGCGGGAGCTGCCGTCGGCGGCGGCGATCCGGCCGTCGAGGGTGGCGGCGTACTTCCAGCGGACGAAGGGGCGGCCGTGGCGTACGGCGGTGAGCCAGGCCAGGTTGCCGGCCTCGGCCTCGTCCTCCAGGAGCCCCTGCCCGACCTCGGTCCCGGCCGCGCGCAGGGTGTCGGCACCGCCGGTGGCCTCGCGGTT
Organism: Streptomyces laurentii; assembly: GCF_040635425.1. NCBI lineage: Bacteria > Bacillati > Actinomycetota > Actinomycetes > Kitasatosporales > Streptomycetaceae > Streptomyces > Streptomyces laurentii. Next base: position 86,573 of record NZ_JBEYHT010000011.1, read on the forward strand.
CGGGTCCCCGACCGCGTACACGACCCGGGCGATCCCGGCCTCGATCAGGGCCTGGGCGCAGGGGCCGGTGCGACCGGTGTGGTTGCAGGGTTCGAGGGTGACGTACGCGGTGCCGCCGCGGGCCGCGGAACCGGCCGCGGCGAGGGCGTGGACCTCGGCGTGCGGGCCGCCGGCGCGCTGGTGCCAGCCCTCGCCGACCGGGTGGCCGGACGCGTCGGTGACGACACAGCCGACGACGGGGTTGGGGCTGGTGAAGCCGAGACCGCGGGCGGCGAGCGCGATCGCACGTCGCATGGCGGTGATGTCGGCCTGGGTGGCCACCGGGTCCTCCTGCCTCTTCGGGCACGGACTCCGGGGCCTGTCGATGACGACAGAAAAGCGGAAACGACTCCTCGCGCAGGGTGCGCCGAAGGCCGGATCCTCTGGTACGCCACGTGGACCCGCCGGAGCGGGTACGGCGACCAGCGGACGTACGGCCGGCACACCCCTGGAAGAGGGGTCACCCGCCGCGCACTGCCTCCCATCCGGACTTTCACCGTCGGTCCAGGAATCTCACCTGGTCAACCGGCCGCTGGCTGCGGACGGGTCGCGGACTATAACCGCCGGTTCGGAATTACACCGACCCCGGAGTGCGCTGCTGCTGATACAGGCCCAGTCTGCCACGGCCCGCAAGGGGACCGACCCCCCGGGTGTCCGCCTGTGGCCCGACTCACATATCGAGCGGATCGCCGACCGTCGTCGACCGTCGCCGCCCGCCGTCACCCGGCACCGCCCGGCCTTACGCCTTTGGTCCAGACCTATTGACGCACTGGTCTAGTCCTCTTAATCTCCGTGTCACCTCCGAGGTACGGACCAGCGGTGTGCGCACTCCGCGGGCCCCACACGACCCACCCCCCTTGTTCGTTGTGTTCGCCCGACCTCCCCTGGAGGAACCGATCGTGCTCTCCCCCACGAAGAAGAGGGCCTCGCTGCTCACTTCCGGCGCGGCCGTCGCCGGACTGCTGATCAGCTCCCTCGCCTCGGGTGGCGTCTCGTACGCCGCCGACAACGCGTCCTGCCGCCCCGACGGCCTGTACAAGACGCCCGGCGTCGACGTCCCCTACTGCTCGGTCTACGACACCGAGGGCCGCGAGAAGATGGGCGCCGACCACCAGCGCCGCGTCATCGGCTACTTCACCGGCTGGCGCACCGGCAAGAACGGCGAGCCCGCCTATCTGGCCTCCGACATCCCGTGGGACAAGGTCACCCACCTCAACTATGCCTTCGGCCACGTCGGCGGCGACAACAAACTGTCCGTGGGCACCGACGGCCCCGACAACGCGGCCACCGGGATGACCTGGCCCGGTGTCGCGGGCGCCGAGATGGACCCCGCGTACCCCTACAAGGGGCACTTCAACCTGCTCAACAAGTTCAAGAAGCAGCACCCGAACGTGAAGACCCTGATCTCCGTGGGCGGCTGGGCCGAGACCGGCGGCTACTTCGACGACAGCGGCAAGCGGGTCGACTCCGGCGGCTTCTACTCGATGGCCACCAACGCCGACGGCTCGGTCAACCTGGCCGGCATCGACACCTTCGCGAACTCCGCCGTCGACTTCATCCGGAAGTACGGCTTCAACGGCGTCGACATCGACTACGAGTACCCGACGACGATGAAGGACTCGGGCAACCCGCTCGACTGGCAGCTCTCCAACGCGCGCCGCGCGGGCCTCGTCCAGGGCTACGCGGTCCTGATGAAGTCGCTGCGCGAGAAGCTCGACCGGGCCGGCGCCACCGACGGCAAGCACTACATGCTGACCGTCGCCGCGCCCTCCTCCGGCTATCTGCTGCGCGGCATGGAGACGTTCCAGATGCAGAAGTACCTGGACTACGTCAACATCATGTCCTACGACCTGCACGGCGCCTGGAACGAGTACGTCGGCCCGAACGCCTCGCTCTTCGACGACGGCAAGGACGCCGAGCTCGCCGCCGCCAACGTCTACGGCTCGGCGCAGTACGGCTCCCTCGGCTACCTCAACACCGACTGGGCCTACCACTACTTCCGCGGCTCGATGCCGTCCGGCCGGATCAACATCGGCCTGCCGTACTACACCCGCGGCTTCAAGAACGTGCAGGGCGGCACCGACGGTCTGTGGGGCAAGGCCGCCACGACCGGCTGTCCGGCCGGCTCCGGCCTGACCAAGTGCGGCGACGGCGCCTCCGGCATCGACAACCTGTGGCACGACAAGGACACCGCGGGCAAGGAGTCGCCCGCCGGCTCCAACCCGATGTGGCACGCCAAGAACCTGGAGAAGGGGATCGTCGGCGACTACGTCACCCGCTACGGCTTCCCCGCCGACACCAAGCTGACCGGCGCCTACGCCCGTAAGTACGACGCGACGCTGGTCGCCCCGTGGCTGTGGAACGCCGACAAGAAGGTCTTCCTCTCCACCGAGGACGAGCAGTCGGTGGGCGCCAAGGCCGACTACGTCGTCGACCGCGGCATCGGCGGCACGATGGTGTGGGAGCTGGCCGGCGACTACGGCTGGAACGCGGCCAAGGGCCAGTACGAGCCGGGCTCGACGCTCACCTCGCTGATGTACGACAAGTTCAAGGCGGCCGCCCCGTACGGCGCGAAGAAGGCGGGCACGACGCTGCCCACCCAGGCCGTCGACGTGGGCGTGGAGTTCACCGACTTCAAGCTGGGCGACTCCAACTACCCGATCACCCCGAAGCTGCGGATCACCAACAACACGGCGACGGCGCTGCCGGGCGGCACGGAGTTCCAGTTCGACTACGGCACGTCGGCGCCGAACAACGCCTCCGACCAGTCGGGCTTCGGGACGAAGGTGATCGCCAGCGGTCACACGGGCAGCAACGTGGGCGGCCTGAAGGGCGACTTCCAGCGGGTGTCGCTGAAGCTCCCGGCGTGGCAGTCGCTCGCCCCGGGCGCGACGGTGGACCTGTCGTTCAACTACTACCTGCCGGTGTCGACCCCGTCGAACTGGACCGTGACCATCGGCGGGACGGCGTACGCGCTCACCGGGGACCTGGCGCGCGGCACGACGACGGTGGAGCCGGGGACGACGACCCCGCCGACCACGCCTCCCACCACTCCGCCGACCACTCCCCCGACGACCCCGCCCACCACGCCTCCGACGACGCCGCCGACCACCCCGCCCACGGGCTGCGCCGCCCCGGCGTACACGGCCGGCTCCGTCTACAACGCGGGCCAGACCGTGTCCCACAAGGGCCACGGCTGGAAGGCCAAGTGGTGGACCCAGAACGAGGAGCCGGGCACGACCGGCGACTGGGGCGTCTGGCAGGACCTCGGCGCCTGCTGACCGTCCGCTGACGGAACGCACCTGAGACCCCCGGCGGCGGTTTCCCACGGCCCTTGCCGTCGCCGGGCCCCCTCTCCGCCCCGCGTCCGCGCCGCGCCCCTCCATCCCGGGGCGCGGCGCGGACGTGTCGTATCCGGGTGTCCGGGTTACGGGTGTCCGGATCACGGGTGTCCGGGTTACGGGTGTCCGGGTTACGGGTGTCCGGGTTACGGGTGTCCGGGTTACGGGAAGAGGGCGTCCTGAGCCGCGTCGCGGGCGGTGAGGAGGGCGCCACGCAGGATCGCGGTGTCGCCGAGCGTGGTGGCGCGGACCTCGGTGCGCAACGGGGAGAGCGTGGCGAGGCGGGCCTCGACCCGGGCGGCCAGGGCCGGGCCGCCGCGGTGGCCGGTCTCGCCGGCGAGGACCACGCAGCCGGGGTCGAGGACGGCGGCGACCGAGGCGGCGCCGAGGGCGAGCCGGCCGGCGAGTGCGTCGAGGAAGGCCGGATGCGCCGACTCCAGCGCGGTGGCCGGGTCCAGGCCGTGGGTACGGGCCAGGGCGTCGATGGACGCGGCGCAGGCCAGTTCGTCGAACCCGCCGTCGCAGCCGTGGGCCGAGGGCAGCCCGGAGGTGCCCGGCACCGGCAGGAAGCCGATCTCGCCCGCGCCTCCGGAGGCGCCGCGGCGCAGCCGTCCGTCGAGGACGACGGCGGCGCCGATGCCCTGGCCGAGCCAGAGCAGGACGAAGGTGTCCCGGCCGCCGGCCTGCCCCACGCCCTCGCCGCCGTTCTCGCCCCGGGCCGCGCCTTCGCGGAGTTCGGCGACGGCGGCCAGGTTGACCTCGTTCTCCACCAGGACGGTGGCGGGCAGCCGCTGCTGGAGCGTGGCGATCAGCAGCCGGTGCCATTCGGGGAGCTTGGCGGTGTCCCGCAGTTGGCGGGTGGCCGGGTCGATGAGGCCGGGCGCGCCGACGGCGACGCTGTGCAGCCGGGCGGCGCCGGCCGCGCGGGCGGTGCGTTCGAGGAGTGCCACGGCCTGTTCGGCGGCGGGTCCGGGGGCGGCTCCGGCACCGTCGCCGATGGGCAGGGTCGCCTCGGCGAGCGTGGTGCCCAGCAGGTCGGAGACGACGACGGAGACGGAACGCGTGCGTACGTCGAGCGCGGCGAGGTGGGCCCGGTCGGCCACGATCCCGTACAGCCGGGCGTTGGGGCCGCGGCGCTGGGCTCCGGTCTCGCCGACGATGTGCACGAGGCCGCCGCTCTGCAGCCGCTCCACGAGGTCGGCGACGGTGGGGCGGGAGAGCCCGGTGAGCGTCTTCAGCTGGGTCGCCGTCAACGGGCCCGCGTCCTGGAGCAGACGCAGGGCGAGCCGGTCGTTGAGGGCCCGGGCGGTGCTCGGGGATGCGGCCATGCGGTGATCCTCTCAGATGCCCGCGCGGGTCCGGCGCTCCCGCACTTCTATTTATCAGGCAGGGTTCCTGATAGTTTACGCGACGCGGAGTCGGCGTGGACTCGGCGCGGGGCCCGGCACGAGTTCGGCGCGCGCCGCGCCTCGCGCTGCGCACACTCGTATCCAGGGGTTCCAGGGAGGGACGGACCGATGGCGGACAGGATCGGCATCACACCAGGACTGCGGCGGGCCAGGTACGCGATCGCCGCCGTCTTCTGCGTCCACGGCGCGGTCACCGGCAGTTTCGCGACCCGGATCCCCTGGATCCAGGAGCACGCGGACGTCGGCGCCGGCCAGCTCGGGCTCGCGCTCGCCTTTCCCGCGATCGGCGCCTCGCTCGCGATGCCGCTGGCCGGCGCGATCAGCCACCGGCTCGGCGCCCGAACGGCCCTGCGCGGACTGCTCGCGTTGTGGACGCTCGCCCTGACGCTGCCCTCGCTCGCGCCCAACGTCTACACGCTGTGCGCCGCGCTCCTCGTCTTCGGCGCCACCGCCGGCATGTCCGACGTCGCCATGAACGCGCTCGGCGTGGAGACCGAGACCCGGCTCGGCCGCTCGATCATGTCCGGCTTGCACGGTATGTGGAGCGCGGGCGCGCTGATCGGCTCGGCCGCCGGCACGCTCGCCGCGCACCTCGGCGCGGACGCCCGGCTGCACCATCTGATGGCCGCGCTGATCCTCACCGCGCTCGGCCTGGTGTGCTGCCAGGGCGTGCTCGACCTGCGCAGCTCGCCCGAGGAGGAGGCCCCGCCGCGTTTCGCGCTGCCGCCGAAGTCCGCGCTGATCATCGGCGCCGTCGGGTTCTGCGCGGTGTTCGCGGAGGGGGCGAGCATGGACTGGTCGGCCGTCTACCTCAAGGGCGAGCTGGGCACCTCCGCCGGCCTGGCGGCCGCCTCCACCACCGCCTTCGCCCTCACCATGGCCGTGGCCCGGCTGGCCGGCGACCGGATCGTGGACCGGTTCGGCGCGGTGCGTACGGTACGGGTCGGGGGTCTGGTCGCCACCGTCGGCGGGGTACTCGTGGTGGCCGCCTCGCACGCCGCCCTGGCGATGGCCGGATTCGGACTGATCGGGCTCGGGGTCGCGGTCGTCGTCCCGCTCGCCTTCGCCGCCGCCGGGCGCAGCGGCCCGAACCCGAGCCAGGCGATAGCGGGCGTGGCGACCATCACGTACACCTCGGGGCTCATCGCCCCGTCGGCGATCGGCGGGATCGCCGACGCGACCAGTCTCGTCGTCTCGTTCTCGCTGGTCACCCTGCTCGCGTTCGGTCTGGTGCTCGGTGCGGGAGTACTCCGGACCCGGGCCCGCGAGGCCGCCGGAGGGGCCCCGTCGCGGGCCTCGGAGCAGGTCCGCTGACGGGCAGGATCACCGGGTCGGGGAACCGCCGTACTCACTGGTCGGTCGGGCGTGCCGTGCGGCATTACCATATGGCTGATCTTTTTCGGTCCCGACACGGCGGGGCCGGCCGTCACCGGACCCTGAGAACTGGAGCGACCACATGAGCCTCGGCGTGCGCTGGACCCTGCACGGCGACGGGAAGACACCCGCTCCCGGGGCCGTCGTCCGGCCGGACGAACGGCTGACCTGGCCGCGGACGATCGGACTCGGCGCCCAGCACGTGGTCGCGATGTTCGGCGCGTCCTTCGTCGCTCCCGTCCTCATGGGGCTGGACCCGAACCTCGCGATCATGATGTCCGGTGTCTCCACCGTGATCTTCCTGCTCGCGACCCGCGGCACCGTCCCCTCGTACCTGGGCTGCTCGCTCTCCTTCGTGGGTGTCGCCGCCGCGATCCGGGCCTCCGGCGGCACCAGCGCCACCGTGACCGGCGCCGTGTTCGTGGTCGGCGCGGCGCTGTTCCTCGCGGGCCTCGCGGTGAAGAAGTTCGGCGCGCGGATCATCCACGCGGCCATGCCGCCGATCGTCACCGGCGCCGTCGTCATGCTGATCGGCTTCAACCTGGCGCCGGTCACCGCGTCCACGTACTGGCCGCAGGACCAGTGGACGGCCCTGCTCACGATGCTGTTCACCGGACTCGCGGTGGTCTGCCTGCGCGGTTTCTGGTCGCGTATCGCGATCTTCCTCGGCCTGATCTTCGGTTACGGCATCTCGTGGCTGTCCGACCTGGTCTTCGGCAAGATCCACTCGGTGTCCGCGAGCGGCCAGGTCACCGACCACTGGCGGCTGGACCTCTCCGGTGTCTCCAAGGCCGACTGGTTCGGTCTGCCGTCCCTGCACGGCCCCACCTTCGAGTGGTCCGCGATCCTCGTCGCGCTGCCCGTCGTCATCGCGCTCATCGCGGAGAACGCCGGACACGTCAAGGCCGTCGGCGAGATGACCGGGGACCCGCTGGACGACAAGCTCGGCACCGCCATCGCCGCCGACGGCGTCGGCTCCATGCTGTCCACCGCCGTGGGCGGCCCGCCGAACACCACGTACTCCGAGAACATCGGCGTCATGGCCGCCACCCGGGTCTACTCCACCGCCGCCTACTGGGCCGCGGCCGGCTTCGCGCTGCTGTTCGGTCTGTGCCCGAAGTTCGGCGCGGTCGTCGCCGCCATCCCCGGCGGTGTCCTCGGCGGCATCACCGTGATCCTCTACGGCATGATCGGCCTGCTCGGCGCCCAGATCTGGATCAACGCCAAGGTCGACCTGCGCAACCCGCTCAACCTGGTGCCCGCCGCGGCCGGCATCATCATCGGCGTCGGCGGCGTGAAGCTGACCTTCACCGACACCTTCGAGCTGGGCGGCATCGCGCTCGGCACCCTGGTCGTCATCACCGGCTACCACGTGCTGCGCGCCTTCGCCCCGGCCCACATGAAGCAGCAGGAGCCGCTGCTCGACTCCGGTACCAGCTCGTACGAGAGCGGCGGCGAGGACGCGTCGAAGAACTGACGGATTCGTCCGATCCGGGGAAGCCGGGCCTGTGGAGTTCCCTCCCGGGCCCGGCTTTTGCGAATCTGCCCTCATGGCGCAGACCCGGCAGTCCTCCCGGCAGTCCTCCCCGCAGTCCCCCGAGCGGCTCACCCGGCCGCCCGACGCCGAGCCGTCGGCCGGCCCGGCGGACGGGTGGGACGCCGGGCCGATCGGACCGTTCCTCGCGGTCGACCCCGTGGTGGACCGGCTGCGGGCGCTGCGCACGGCCTGGAGCCCGGCCGACGGGGTGGCCGTGTTCAACCGGGTCTATCTGACCGTCACCGAGGAGATCGGCCGGGCCATCGAGGCGGGCGCCTTCGCCGACCGGAAGGCCGCCACCACCCTCGACGTACGGTTCGCGGAGCGCTATCTCGCGGCCGTCGACGCCGTCGCGGCGGACGTCGCGCCCCCCGCCTGCTGGCGGCCGCTGTTCGACTACCGGCGCCATCCCGGGGTCCTGCCGCTCCAGTTCGCGCTCGCCGGGATCAACGCGCACATCGGGCACGACCTGGCGCTCGCGGTCGTCGACACCAGCCGGGCCCTGGACTGTACGCCCGCCGACCTGGAGGACGAGTTCGACCGGGTCGGCGATGTCCTCGTCCTCATGGAGGAGCGGGTACGGGAAGAGCTGATGCCGGGCCCGGACCTGCTGGAGGTCACGGACCCGCTCACCCATCTGCTCGGCTGCTGGAGCCTGGAGCGGGCCCGCGACGGGGCCTGGCTCGCGGCCCGGTCGCTGTGGCAGATCCGCCGGCTGCCCGCGCTGGCCGAGGAGTTCGCCGAGCGCCTCGACCGGTCGGTGGGCCTGGTGGGGCGGATGCTGCTCACGCCGCTCGCCCGGCGGCCCTGACCCGCCCCTTCGTCCGCTCCGGGCCCGAGCGCCGGTCAGTCCTCCGGCAGCTCGACCGGGGCGATCTCGTCGTACAGGTCGCCCGGTCCCGGGTTGGACGCGTCGGTCGTCCCGCCGAAGTGGTGCATCACGCCCCACACCGCGTTGAGCGCCGTCTGCACCGCGCCCTCGGCCCAGCCGGCCGTCCACGAGATGTCGTCGCCGGCCAGGAATATGCCCCGCATGTCCTCGGGCAGCCGGTCCTGCATGAAGTGCGTGAACAGACGGCGCTGGTAGCGGTAGTGGCCCGGCAGGTTGGCCTTGAAGGCGCCCATGAAGTAGGGCTCGTTCTCCCAGGAGACCGTGACCGGGTTGCCGATGATGTGCGACCGGATGTCGACATCCGGGTAGATCTCGCCGAGCGACTTCAGCATGACCTCCATCCGCTCGGCGGCGGACAGCGGCAGCCACTTCAGGCTGTCGTCGCACCACGTGTACGACAGGCATATGACAGCCGGCTTGTCCGGGCCGTCGTCCAGCAGGTACGTCCCCCGGGTCATCCGGTCCGTGAGGGTCATCGACATGACGTCCCGCCCGGTCTTCTCGTCCTTGTCCAGCCAGAACGGCCGGTCGACCGGCACGAAGAGCTTGGAGCTCTCCATGTAGTGGGTGCGCTCGATCGCGGTCCAGTGGTCGATCGGGAAGAGCGAGTCGTCGCAGGCGATCTTGGACAGCAGCATCCAGGACTGGGCGGTGAAGATCGCCGCGCGGTACGTACGGATGTCGCCGGACGCGTCGGTGACGGTGATCCGGTTGCCGGCGGCGCGGTTCAGCCGGGTGACGGCCGGCCGCGGCTCGCCGTCCTCGTGCAGGGAGCGCAGGGAGGTGCCCGGCGTCCAGTGCGTGATCTTCTCCGGCTCGCGCTCCCACAGCCGCAGCGGCAGCTGCTGCGAGCCGCCGACGATGCCGCGGTGGTGGTCGTCGGCCTCGGTGTAGACGACCCGCAGGATCTCCAGGATGGAGTTGGGGAAGTCGGTGTCCCAGCCGCCGGTGCCGAAGCCGACCTGGCCGAAGATCTCGCGGTGCCGGAAGGACTTGAACGCCTCGGACTCGCAGAGGAAGCCGTAGAAGGTCTGGTTGTCGAGCTTCTCGACGAGCCGGGCCCAGATCTCGCGGATGCGCGGCACGTCGCGCTCGCGCAGGGCGCGGTTCATGTCGGAGAAGTCGGCGCCCTCCTCCAGGCAGTCGTTCCACGCCCGGGCGACGTCCCGGTAGACCTGCGGCAGGTCGTCGATGGTCTCGGCGTAGTGCGACTCGCCCTTGAGGTCGACGACGGTCGAGCGGGTGGCCTCGGCCAGCGGGTTCGGGAACGGCGTGGTCGTCAGGCCCACCAGGTCGATGTAGTGCTGGAGCGCCGTGGAGGAGGGCGGGAAGCGCATCGCGCCCATCTCGGCGCTCAGGCCCTCGGTCTCCGGCCCCTCGAATCCGACGGTGCGCAGCCGGCCGCCGATCCGGTCCGCCTCGTAGACGACGGGCTTGAGGCCCATCTTCATCAGCTCGTACGCGGCGATGATCCCCGACAGACCGCCGCCGATCACGGCGACCTCGGCGCCGAGCTCGGGCGCCGGGATCTGGCCGAGGCCCGCGGGGTGGGCCAGGAAGTCGTCGTAGGCGTACGGGAAGTCCGGGCCGAACATGGTGATCGGCGGCTGGCCGTCGGTGTGCTGGACGGCGGTGGGCACCGTGGACGTCATGGGGTACGGACTCCTTGCACGGATACGGGTGAGGCAGGTGAGGAGAAGCGGGGCGCGCGGCGGGACGCGCGGGGAGGCTCGGGCGCGGGGTGAGATCCGGCTTGGGCGCGGGCCGGGGCCGAGGTCGGGAGATCCGGCCGGTTCAGGCTTCGGTGAGGGCGCCGTACAGGCCGGGACGGCGGTCGCGCAGATACGGGTTCTCCGCGCGGGAGGCCGCCAGGAACGCGGGGTCGACGTCGCCGAACACCAGCTCCTCGCCCCGGCCCGCGCGGGCCCGGGCGGTACCGTCGGGCCCGGCGAGCGTGGACAGGCCGACGAACTCGAAGTCGCCCTCGGGGCCGGTCCGGTTGGCGTACGCGAGGTAGAGCTGGTTCTCGAAGGCCCGCACGGGCACGACGGCCTCGGGGACGATCTCGGCCGGGTGCATGAGGGCGGTCGGGACCAGCAGCAGATCGGTGCCGGCCAGCGCGTGCGCCCGGACGTTCTCGGGGAACTCGACGTCGTAACAGATGATCAGGCCGACCGTCAGGCCGCCGACGACGGCCTGGACGACGCTCGCGTCACCGGGGGTGAACCACCTCCGCTCGCCCTCGCCGAAGAGGTGGGTCTTGCGGTAGTGCGCGAGGGGCGCGCCGTCGGAGCCGAAGAGCTGGGCCGCGTTGTAGAGGACGCCGGGCCGCCCGGGGTCGCGCTCGGGGTAGCCGTAGCCGACGGCCAGCCCGTGGCGGGCGGCGATCGCGGCGACCGCGCGGGCGGACGGGCCGTCGGCGGTCTCGGCCAGCCGGGTCACGGCGTCGCCGATCGCGTAGCCGGTGAGGAAGAGTTCGGGCGCGAGCAGCAGTCCGGCACCGGCCTGGGCCGCGCGGGCCGCGGCCTCGTCGAGGACCGTGAGGTTGGCGGCCACGTCGCCGGGCTCGCCGGAGCTCTGGAGCAGGGCCGTGCGCAGCGCGGGCATGGGCGGTCCTCGCAGGTCGGGGGCAGGGTCGACCGCACGCGAAAGCGCGGGGTCGCCGGGGAGGTTGCCAAGAACGGTACGTTTCCGCGTTCGGCCGCGACAAGGCGCGTCCGTTGCGGACCGACCGCCGAACCGTTGCGCGATCTTCGGCCCTGACGGCGATTCGTTGCGTCGGGCCGGACCGGCCGGCTCCGCCCCTGGCAGGACCCCTCCCCCGCCGTACGGGGGAGAGCGGCACCGTCCCCCGGCGCGATGCCCGGACGGGGGGCGACGCGGAAGAGTGAGGGCATCCGGTCGAGGGGGCCGGACGGTCTGCCGAGAGGACCACGAGGCCATGAACCGCCGTACGAAGATCGCCGCCGTCGCCGCCGCCCTGCTCCTCACCGCGGGCGCCGCGGGGTCGGCCGCCGCGACCGGCACCGGGCCGGGCGAGGAGCCCGGCGCCCGGGAGGCCGCGGCCCTGACCGGGACGGCGAAGCTCTACCGCCCGGCCGGGGACGACATCACGTTCTCCTTCGACGCCCACCTGGCCGCGCCGGACACCATGAATCCGCAGGCGGCGACGGGCACGTTCCGCTTCAGCCACTACGTCCAGGGCAAGGGCGGATACGCGGTGGCGACGGTGGACTGCCTGGTCACGGGCGGCCCGGTGGCCGTGGTGACCGGGCGGGTGGTGGAGACCGACGTGAAGGCGTTCAAGGGCGCCCGGGTCGGGGTCTCGGTGCTGGACGACGGCACGAACGACCGGCTGGGCTACAGCTGGATGACCCAGGACCCGAAGAAGGGCAACGTACCTCCGTGCCAGTCGGCGCCGCCGTTCGAGCAGGTGCTGGCGGGTACGGGTGATTTCCGGGTGCTGCCGTGGATACCGGAGTACCCGGGTTCCGAGGCCGTGTCCGGAAAGTAGCGCCGTCCGCCCGGAAGGCAGGGCCCGCGGCGTCTGGTGCACTGCGCTCGCTTCGCTCGCTCCGTCTCGGCGCTTCATTCGTCCTTCGGATGCCGAGCCGCGATCGCAAGGCGGAGGATCGCCCTCGTACTGGACGTGCTGGGGCGACTCCGACAACGCGGCGTGGTGGCACCTCCCGTGCCCGAAGGGCTACGGGGGAGTGCGCGCCAGGCGTCGCGGGCTGGGGGCACCTCCCAGGCGAAGCCCTGGGGGGAGAGCCTTTCCGGACCCGGCCTGAAGACCGCCCCACGGGGGTGGGCGGGCGAGGACGGCGGTGCGGGAACCACGGCCCGCACCGCCTCGTATCGCCTGGCCTCGTTCCGCCGGAAGACCCCGGCGGAGGACCCCGGTCGCGGGCTTACGAGGGGGACGAGGGCGAGCCCGAGGAGAAGCGCCGCAGCAGCGGCGAGAGCACCAGGACGGACTTGGTGCGCTCCACGAAGGGCTCGCCCGCGATGCGCTCCAGGACGCGCTCGAAGTGGCGCATGTCGGAGGCGAAGACCTGGACGAGGGCGTCGGCGTCACCGGTGACGGTCGACGCGGACGCCACTTCCGGGTACCGCTCCAGGCCGCGCCGGATGTCCTCCGGCGAGGTGTTGTGGCGGCAGAAGATCTCGACGAACCCCTCGGTCTCCCAGCCGAGCGCCGCCGGGTCCACCCGTACGGTGAAGCCGGTGATGGCGCCCTCGGCCCGGAGCCGGTCCACGCGCCGCTTGACTGCGGGGGCGGAGAGGCCGACCAGCGAGCCGATGTCGGCGAAGCTGCGCCGGGCGTCTTCGGCGAGGGCGTGGACGATGCGTTCGTCGAGGTCGTTGAGTCGCACTACGGGTGGATCACTTCTCTGCGGATGCTGTGGCCAGTTTCGAGCGGCGGATGCCGTACAGGAAGTAGAACACGAGGCCGACGGCCATCCAGACACCGAAGTACGCCCAGGTGATCAGGTCCAGCATGTACATGCTGTACGCACAGCAGGCGAAGCCGAGCACCGGGAAGAGCGGACCGAACGGCACCTTGAAGGTGCGGTCCATGTCCTTGCGGGTGTAGCGGAGCACCACGACGGCGATGTTGACCAGACAGAACGCGAAGAGCGTGCCGATGCTGGTGGCGTTGACCAGCTCGCCAAGCGGGACGGCGGCGGCGAGGACGCCGCAGAAGAGCGAGACGATCAGGGTGTTGGTGCGCGGGGCGCCGCTCTTCGGCTCGACCTTGCCGAACACCTTCGGCATGAGGCCGTCGCGGGACATCGCGAAGAGGATGCGGGTCTGGCCGTAGAGCACGGTCAGCACGACGCTGGCGATGGAGACGACGGCGCCGGCGGCGAGCACCGTACCCCAGACGTCCTGGCCGGTCACGTCGTCCATGATCGCGGCCAGCGAGGCCTCCGAGCCCTCGAACTTCCTCCAGTCCCAGGCGCCGATGGCGACGGCGGCGACGAGCACGTAGAGGGCGGTGACGATCACCAGCGAGAGCATGATCGCGCGGGGCAGGTCGCGCTTGGGGTTCTTCGCCTCCTCGCCGGCCGTGGAGGCGGCGTCGAAGCCGATGTACGAGAAGAACAGGACGGCCCCGGCGGCGCCGACGCTCTTGGCACCGAGCGGCATGAAGTCGGAGTAGTTGCCGGACTTGAAGCCCATGAAACCGATCGCGCAGAAAAGCGCCAGCGAGGCGAACTTCACCCACACCATGATCATGTTGGCCCGGGCGGACTCCCGGACGCCGCCGAGCAGGAACAGCATGGCGAGCACGACGACGATCAGGGCGGGCAGGTTGAACACACCGCCGTCACCGGGCGGCGCGGAGAGCGCCGCGGGGAGGGTGACACCGATCGTGCCGTCGAGCAGCTCGTTGAGGTAGTCACCCCAGCCGACGGCCACGGCGGCGACCGACACGCCGTACTCCAGGAGCAGGCACCAGCCGCAGATCCAGGCGATGAATTCGCCCAGCGTTGCGTACGCGTACGAGTACGAGGACCCGGCCACCGGGATCGTACCGGCGAGTTCCGCGTACGACAGCGCCGAGAAGAGCGCGGTGAGTCCGGCGAAGACGAAGGCGATGGTGACCGCGGGGCCGGCCTTGGGAACGGCCTCGCCGAGCACCACGAAGATGCCGGTGCCGAGCGTCGCACCGATGCTGATCATGGTCAGCTGCCACATCGAGAGCGAGCGCCGCAGCGAGCCGCCGTCACCCTGGCCACCCTCCGCGACCAGGCGTTCCACCGGCTTGCGCCGGACGAGGAAGGACAGCGACGGGGGGATGCGGCTGGGCCGGGCGTCGGTGTCCGCGGCCGCTGGGGCTGCGCCGTGGTCGAGCACTGCGGGGGCTCCTTCTCACTGCCTGTCGACGAGGCGGAGACCCGCGGCGGTACGTGGGCATGCCGAGACAGCCCACGGGAAAGGGGGAAGACCGCCGAGCAGACGGTCACCGTCACTCCTGGTACGAGGGATGAGCCTAAGCCGTCGCACTTCGCGACCGTGACGCAGGGTTCTTGCGAAGGGCCGTTCGATCATTGCGCGCGTGCCACGCAGACGGGGAAACATTGCGCGCCATTGCATGAATCGATATATCGGGGGCATGGCGGGCAGCCCGCGTACATGCCCTCTCCGGGGATGTTCCGGGTACGGGGAGGGGGTGTCGGGAGGGGGTGTCGGGAGGGGGTGTCGGGATGCGGGATTCAGGGGGCGGATCGGAGCCGGGGTTCCGGGTGCCGGGTCCGGGTGCGCCGGGTGCCGGGTGCGCCGGGTGCCGGGTCCGGATACGGCCGTGGGCCCCGGGAGACATGCTCCCGAGGCCCACGGTCCGGTCTGCCGATACGTTTCACCGGCGACGGCGAGGTCAGCTCCAGCTGGCGTGCAGCGGCTTGCCCTCCGCGTACCCGGCGGCCGACTGGATGCCGACGACGGCCCGGTCGGCGAACTCGGCGAGGTTGCCCGCGCCGGCGTAGGTGCAGGACGAGCGGACACCGGCGATGATCGAGTCGATCAGGTCCTCGACACCCGGACGCTGCGGGTCGAGGTACATCCGCGAGGTGGAGATGCCCTCCTCGAAGAGCGCCTTGCGGGCCCGGTCGTAGGCCGACTCGTCGCTCGTGCGGTTCTTGACCGCGCGGGCCGAGGCCATGCCGAAGGACTCCTTGTAGAGCCGGCCTTCGGCGTCCTGCTGGAGGTCGCCCGGGGACTCGTACGTCCCGGCGAACCAGGAACCGATCATCACGTTCGACGCGCCGGCGGCGAGCGCCATGGCGACGTCGCGCGGGTGCCGGACGCCACCGTCGGCCCACACGTGCTTGCCGTACTTGCGCGCCTCGGCGGCGCACTCCATGACGGCGGAGAACTGCGGCCGGCCCACGCCGGTCATCATCCGGGTGGTGCACATGGCGCCGGGGCCCACACCGACCTTGATGATGTCCGCGCCGGCCTCGATGAGGTCCTTGACGCCCTCGGCGGCGACGATGTTGCCGGCCACGATCGGGACCTGCGGGTCGAGCGCCCGGACGATCCGGATGGCGTTGATCATCGATTCCTGGTGGCCGTGCGCGGTGTCGACGACGAGGGTGTCCACGCCCGCGTCGAGCAGCTGCTTGGCCTTGCCCGCCACGTCGCCGTTGATGCCGACGGCGGCCGCGACGCGCAGCTTGCCGTTCTTGTCGACGGCCGGGGTGTAGAGGGTCGCGCGCAGGGCGGCCTTGCGGGTGAGGATGCCGACCAGCCGGCCGTCGCGGTCGACGGCCGGGACGTAGCGGCGGTTGGCGGCGTCGAGGGTGTGGAACGCGGCGCGCGGCTCGATGTCGGCGTCCAGCAGGAGCAGGTCCCGGGACATGACCTCGTTGAGCTGGGTGAAGCGGTCCACGCCGGACAGGTCGGCGTCGGTGATCACACCGATGGGACGGCGGTTCTCGTCGACGACGACACCGGCGTCGTGCGCCCGCTTGGGCAGCAGGGACAGCGCGTCCGCGACGGTCTGGTGCGGCTCCAGGACGATCGGGGTGTCGAGGACCAGGTGGCGGGCCTTGACCCAGGACACGACCTCGGTCACGACCTCGATCGGAATGTCCTGCGGGATGACGACCAGGCCGCCGCGGCGCGCGACGGTCTCGGCCATGCGGCGGCCGGCGATGGCGGTCATGTTGGCCACGACCAGCGGGATCGTCGTTCCGGTGCCGTCCGGCGAGGAGAGGTCCACCGCCTGGCGGGACCCGACGGCCGAGCGGCTCGGCACCATGAACACATCGTCGTACGTGAGGTCGTACGGCGGCTTGAGGTCGTTGAGGAAACGCACGTGCTGACATCCCAGTCGTTCGGATCGGCCCCTAGGCATTTCAGCCAGGGGAAAAAGCACGTAGTTCATTGTCCCACGCCCCCATGGATACCAGCCCGGGGCGAATCATCCGAGGCTCGCGGAGGGCCTTTCGTCGGATCCTCCGAGGGTGGCCGGGAGGTCACCGAGGGAGAGGAGGACCGTGAGACGGGTGGGGCGTTCGGCAACGGAAGTGGCGAAGACGTCCTGGGCGGTCCGCCACTCGGCCGGCCGCGCCTCGGCATAGGCCTGCCAGCCGGTGACGACAAGGGCGACACGGCCGGACAGGTCGGTCAGGCTCTCGGCGAGGGCGTCCCAGTTGCGGCCGAACCACGCGGGCAGCGCGAGGGCGGCGGCGCAGCGGTCCATGAAGGCGGCCTTGTCGGTGACGCCGTGCAGGTCGAGGACGACGGGGCGGCCGAGGGCACCGAGGCCGGGGGCCCGGGAGGTACGCGGTTCGCCGGGGTCATGGGGGGTACGGGGGTCATGGGGCTCGCGGGGGCTCATTCGGTGATCACCTCCCGGAAGCTCGCGTAGTGATCGTCCGTGTAGAAGAACCCGCCGTCCCGCCCGGTGACGATCCGCCGGGCCCCGCGGTCGTGCGCGCCCGGCGTCTTGACCGTGTACTCGTGGTAGTAGCCGCGCTCGTGCCGCGGCAGGACGCGCTCGAAGTTCGAGAAGACGGCGCCGTCCTTGGCGTACGGATAGGGCCCGCCGTCCCGGATCAGCCGGATCGTCCGGCGCGCCTCGGGCGGCAGGTCCGCCTCGCGGACGGTCGGGAGGGCCGAGTGGGCCGAGGGCGCGCTCGTGGCCCTCGCGGTGGCGGTGGCGTCACCGGTCGGACCCGGGGTGGCGACCGCGGTGGTACGGGCGGGGGCGGGACTGCCGGTGACCGTACCCGTACCGCCGGAGCAGCCCGTCAGAAACAGCGCGAGCCCGGCCAGAAGGCCGAGCCCGAGCCGGGCATATCGCATGATCATGCCCTGATGCTGTCACGGCGCGGCCGGAGCCGCCGCCAGGTCGGCGCGCGCTGCGGGACACCGCCCCGGGGCGCGCGCCGGTTCTCAGATGCCGTCCGGGTCCGCCCGGTCGAGCGCCGGGCGCGGGCCCGGGCTGAACTCGGTGAGCAGGTAGTCCGCCGCCGAGCGGTCGGTCACCAGGCTGGTGACCAGGCCGGAGCGGAGCACCGCGCCGATGGCCGCGGCCTTGCGCTGGCCGCCCGCGATGGCGACGACCTCGGGAATCCGGCGCAGCCGGTCCGCCTCGACGGTGATGCACCGCTCCCCCAGGTCGCGGCCGACCCGGCGGCCCTCCGCGTCGAAGAGGTGCGCCGACATCTCGGCGGCGACGCCCAGCGAGGCGTAGTGCGCGCGCTCCGCGTCGGAGAGCATGTCGTGGACGGTGGAGATGCCCGGCTCCCAGGAGCCGATCGACACACAGGCGACCGTCACCTTGTCGAAGTAGTCGAAGGCCCGTGCGATGCCGGTCTGGCTGCGCAGCGCCGCGGCGGTCGCCGGGTCGGGCAGCAGCATCGGCGCGTAGATGGGGTGCGCCTCGCCGCCGGAGACCTGGGCGGCCCGCCGGACCGCCTCGACCGAGCCGCGCTCGGCGGTGCCCGCGTCGTACACGCCGGTGAGCTGGACGACGGTACAGGGCGGCAGCCGGTCGAGGGCGGCGGCCATGTGGATGGTGGACCGGCCCCAGGCCAGGCCCAGCACGTCGCCCTCGGTGACCAGCTCGCCGAGCAGGTCGGCCGCGACCTCGCCGAGGTTCTCCGGGTCGGGCGATTCGTCCTCGCCCTCCGCCGGGGACTCGACGACGACCGCGTGGCGCAGGCCGTAGCGGGCGCGGAGCGCGTCGGAGCGCTCGGCGTCCAGCTCGGCCGGCACGCGGATCTCGATGCGTACGAGATCGCGCTCCAGGGCGGTCTCCAGGACCCGGGCCACCTTGAAGCGGCTCACGCCGAACTCCTCGGCGATCTGGATCTTGGACTTGCCCTCCAGGTAGAAGCGGCGGGCCATGGCCGCCGCCTGCACGAGCTCCGCGGGGCCCATCCGCAGGGCTGACCGTCCCGCCGGCATTCCCGCCACCGCGATCTCCTCACTGCTGTTCACGTACCGCTGCCGCGCTTCATGTGCTGCTGTGGTGCTGGTGTGTGCTGTCTGTGTCTACTGCTGCTGTGCCGTGCTGTGGTTCTACTGATGCCGCTGTACTGCCGATTACTGCCGATTACTGCCGATTACTGCCGAGTGTGTACGGCGTGCCGCTCGTCCGCCGCCGGTGTCGCCGCCCGCTCCCGACGGCGGCGAGGCCGGCCCCGCCGCTGGTCACCCCCGGGGCCCACCTTCATCCTGTCAGATCCGACGGGCCCGGAACGGACGTGTCCGCGGTCCGACGGCCCCCGTTCACGTACCGGTGGCGCGGTGGCGGCTCAGTGGCCACACGCCCAGGCCGCCGTGGCGGTGACGGTGTCCGCCTTGGCCCGCAGGGAGCGGACCGCGGCGGCCGGGTCGGCCGCCCCGTACACCGCGGAACCGGCGACGAAGACGTCCGCGCCGGCCTCCGCGCATCGCTCGATGGTGGACTCGGAGACACCGCCGTCGACTTGGAGCCAGAGCTCCAGGTCGTGCTTGGAGATCAGCTCACGGGTGCGGCGGATCTTCGGCAGCATGATGTCCAGGAACGCCTGGCCGCCGAAGCCCGGCTCGACCGTCATGATCAGGAGCATGTCCAGCTCCGGCAGCAGGTCCTCGTACGGCTCGATGGGCGTGCCCGGCTTGAGCGCCATCGACGCCCGGGCGCCCTGGGCGCGGATCTCGCGGGCCAGCCGGACGGGCGCGGCCGCCGCCTCCACGTGGAAGGTGACGGAGCCGGCCCCGGCCTCCACGTACTGGGGCGCCCAGCGGTCCGGGTCCTCGATCATCAGGTGAAGGTCGAGGGGGGTGTCGGTCGCCCGGCTCAGCGACTCGACGATCGGCACGCCCAGCGTGAGGTTGGGGACGAAGTGGTTGTCCATCACGTCGACGTGCAGCCAGTCGGCACCGTCGACCGCCTTCGCCTCCTCGGCGAGCCGGGCGAAGTCCGCGGACAGAATGCTGGGATTGATCTGCGCCATGGGCCAAGCCTGCCATGTTCTCGGGGACTTCTTGGCCGCGCTGTCCGAGTGTGGCCATCCGAGAGCGGGACGTATTGGTACAGACCAGTCGGAAACGCCGCCCCCGAGGTCGAACGGATGTCGGGGGAGCGGCGCTGCCGCTCGCTTTCGGACCGGCGCCGGTCCGAAAGCGGGCGGATGTCAGGCGGACATCAGGCGGTACGGCGGATCAGCGCCAGGTACATGGCGTCCGTGCCGTGCCGGTGCGGCCACAGCTGAACGTCCGGTCCGTCGCCGAGGTCCGGGACCCCGGGGAACAGCGGGCGGGCGTCGATCAGCTCGGCGCCGCCCACCTTCTTCAGGACGTCGTCGACGACCACCCGGGTCTCGGCCAGATGCGGCGAGCAGGTCGCGTAACCGACCACGCCTCCGACGCGGACCGCGCGCAGCGCCTCGGTGAGCAGCCCGCGCTGCAGCGGGGCGAAGCCGTCGAGGTCGGACAGGCGACGGCGCCAGCGGGCCTCGGGGCGGCGGCGCAGGGCGCCGAGCCCGGAGCACGGCACGTCCATGAGGACCCGGTCGAAAGAACCCTCGCGCCACGGCGGGCGGGTGCCGTCGGCGGCGATGACCCGGTACGGGCCGGGGTTGCCGGCCAGGGCGCGCTCGACCAGACGCGCGCGGTGCGGCTGCTTCTCGGAGGCCAGCAGGGCGGCGCCGCGCCCGGCGGCGAGGGCGCCGAGCAGGGCCGCCTTGCCGCCGGGGCCGGCGCAGCCGTCGAGCCATCGGGTGTCGGGGCCGTCCAGGGGCGCGTTGGCCAGGGCGATCGCGACGAGCTGGCTGCCCTCGTCCTGGACGCCGGCCCGGCCGTCCCGTACCGCCTCGACGGCACCGGGTTCGCCGCCCTCGGCGAGCCGCACGGCGTACGGCGACCAGCGGCCGGGCTCGGTCTCGACGGCCTCGGCCAGCTCTTCGACGGTGGTTCGGCCGGGGCGGGCGACGAGGGTGACCTCGGGCCGCTCGTTGTCGGCCGCCAGCAGCTCCTCGATGCCGGCCCGGCCGCCGCCGAGCGCGTCCCACAGCGCCGAGACCACCCAGCGCGGGTGCGAGTGGACGACGGCCAGGTGCTCCTCGGCGTCGTCCTCGTACGGCGGCGCGACCCGCTCCACCCAGGTGTCGAGGTCGTCCCGGGCGATCTTGCGCAGGACGGCGTTCACGAACTTGGCGCGCCCGTCGCCGAGCACCACCCGGGCGAGCTCGACGGTCGCGGACACGGCGGCGTGGCTGGGAATGCGGGTCCCGAGCAGCTGGTGGGCGCCGAGCGACAGCACGTCGAGCACCGGCGGGTCGACCTCGCGCAGCGGCCGGTCGACACAGGCCGCGATGATCGCGTCGTAGGTGCCCTGGCGGCGCAGCGTGCCGTAGACGAGCTCGGTGGCGAGCGCGGCGTCCCGCCCGTCGAAGCCCTCGTTCTTCTCCCGGGCCTTCTTCAGCAGGGGCGGCAGGACGAGGTTGGCGTACGCGTCGCGCTCGTCCACGGCCCGCAGCGCCTCGAAGGCGAGGATCCGCACCGGGTCCTTCTGCGGCCGGCGGTGCGGCCGGGGGGCCTTGCCGCCCTTGCCTCCCTTGCCGCTCTGGGGGGACTTGGTGGTCGGGGGCGTGGCGCGACGTGCCTGCTCGCTCAAAGGTGCTCCGCGTGAGAAATGACGTACTGAATGACGTACTGAGAGGGTGCCAAGAGGGCCGGACGCCCGGCGTCCGGCCCTCTCAGCGTAGCTCCAGGGAGCCCAGTACCAGGCGTACAGGGGGTACCGCCGCCGGACCGCGAGGCGTGCGAGGGCCGTGCCGTCCCGGTGATCCGGCCGTCACCCGGCTCGCACGCTCCGCCGGAACGTCCCCTGCCGCACCGCCCACGCCTCGGCGGCGATCAGGCAGGAGACCGGCTCCGTGCCGCCGCCGTCCGCCTCGAAGGCGACGAGCACCGGCGGTTCCCCGCCGACGAGGCGGGCGGTCTCCGCCCGCTCGCCGGGGGTCGGCTCGCGGAACTCCGGGTCGCCGAAGGCCATCGGGCAGCGGACGTAGACGGTGTCCGTGAAGACGACCTCGAGGCCGTGGTGGTACGTCAGGTCGTGGCCGGCGACCAGGGTGAGCCGGCTGCCGTCGTAGTGCCGTACCTCCCAGTCCCACCAGGACCCTTCGGGAAGCGGGAGCGCGGTCCCGGCCGTCAGGCGCCCACCCGCTCGCCGGGCGCGATGCGGACGCCGCGCGCCCAGTCCGCCGCCTTCATCGGCTTCTTGCCCTGCGGCTGGACCCACAGCAGTTCGACGGCGTGCGACCCGGTGCCGACGTACACGTTGTTCTTGCCTGCGGCCAGTTCGCCGGGGGCGAGGTCGGTGCGGTCGGTGACCAGGGCGGCCTGGACGAGCTTCAGGCGCTCGCCGCGGAACAGGGTCCACGCGCCGGGCGCGGGGGTGCAGCCGCGGACGACGCGGTCGACGCGCAGCGCCGGGGCGGCGAAGTCCACCTGGGCGTCCTCGACCTGGATCTTCGGGGCGAGGGTGATGCCGTCGGCGGGCTGCGGCACGGCCTTGAGGGAACCGTCCTCGATGCCGTCCATGGTCGCGGCGAGCAGCCCGGCGCCCGCGAAAGCGAGCCGGGTGAGCAGGTCGCCGCTGGTGTCGGTGGAGCGGATGTCCTCGGTGACGACCCCGTACACCGGGCCGGAGTCCAGCCCCTCCTCGATCTGGAAGGTGGAGGCGCCGGTCACCTCGTCCCCGGCCATCAGCGCGTGCTGTACGGGCGCGGCGCCGCGCCACGCGGGCAGCAGCGAGAAGTGCAGGTTCACCCAGCCGCGGGCGGGGATGTCGAGGGCGACCCGCGGCAGCAGCGCGCCGTACGCGACGACCGGACAGCAGTCCGGCGCGATCTCACGCAGCCGTGCGAGGAAGTCCTCGTCGCGCGGCCGGCGCGGCTTCAGCACCTCGATGCCGGCCTCCTCGGCCCGCTCGGCGACGGGGCTGGCGACGAGCCGGCGCCCGCGCCCGGCGGGGGCGTCGGGGCGGGTGATCACGGCGGCCACCTCGTGCCGCCCGGAGGCGAGCAGGGCGTCCAGGGCGGGTACGGCGACCTCGGGGGTGCCGGCGAAGACGAGCTTCACGCGGGAAAACCTCGCATCTTGGGGCGTGAACGGGCAGCGCACCAGTCTAGAGGTGTCCCCCTGCGGCTGGAGGTGTCCCCTCCCCACGCCTCCCCTGGGCCTCGACCGGACCTCGACCGGGAGCGCTCGGGGGGCGTACGCGCAGACGAGCGCTGTGCGCACGTACCTGCACGCCCCCGCAGCGTGACCCAAGTCCAGGCGGCGCGTTGGTCAAGAGAGATTGACCAACGCGGGTCGCCTCTCCTCCAGCGGCCCGTCTCCTTTCCACGCCGGTTCGAGAGGCTCATCCATGGCCGACCACGCAACCCATGACGCCCAGGCCCGGGCCAGTCTGCACCTGCTCGTGCGGGACATCGAGCGCGTACGGCGGCAGGTGGACGCACTGCGCACGCTCACGGCCCAGCTGGGCAATGTCTACCGCCCGCGCCGCTCCGCCCCGTCGACGGGCTTCGTCGTCTACGGGCGCGCGCCCGCCCCGACCGTCCGTCTCGCGCAGGAACTGCGGGACAGCGTCGAGACCCTGGTGACGGCGGCGGTGGACTTCGACCGCTCGCTCGGGTTCTCGTGGGACGCGGTGGGCTCCGCGCTCGGGGTCACCAAGCAGGCGGTGCACCGCCGTTACGGGTCCCGCCGCACCCCGCAGCCGGGTGCCGCCCTCGACCAGACCCGGCCGCCGGAGCCTGGGGCGCCGGTCCGTCCGCTGCCGGTCGTCCCGTCGGCCCGTCCCATGCCGCCGCAGCCCGCGCCGGGCGGCCACGGCCTGCGCGAGGAGCAGCGCCCGCCCGCCTTCCCGGCCCCGCGCAACGGCTGACCGCCGTGGCACAGGGGGCGCACGAACGGCGCTCCGGACCCCAGGGGCGGGAAGGCCGACGGCCGGGGCCGGGCGCGGCCGGCGCCCGCTAGCCGATGTCGGGCGGGTCGACGCGCACCCGCACTGGTTCCCCGCCACCGCGGGCGAGACGGGACGCCTGGGCCCGCTTCAGGGCGGTGGCCAGCGCGGCCCCGCTGCCCGGCGGGACGCGGACGAGCGCGCGCTCCCACTGTTCGCCGGGCGGAGTGTCGCCGGGGCGGCGCGGGCCGCCGGGCCGGGTGACGGGCAGCGGTACGGGCCCCAGGATCTCGGCGTCGGGCGGCAGTTCGGCGCCGTCGAGGAAGGCCGCGAGGGCCTCGGGCAGACCGGCCACCGACGCCATCCGGGACACGGGCGGGAAGCCCAGCTCGGCGCGTTCGGCGAGTTCGCGCTGGGCGTGCCCGACGGGGTCCCAGCGCACCAGCGCCTGCACGGGCCGCAGCGTCGGCTCGGCGACGACCACCACGGTGCCGCCGTCGCCCTGACCCCGTACCAGCGCCGCCGCGTCGATCCAGCGGCGCAGCGCCTCCTCACCGGCCCGCAGGTCGGGGCGGCCGAGCATGGCCCAGCCGTCGAGGAGCAGGGCCGCCGCGTAGCCGCCGTCGGCGACGGGCTCGGCGCCCGGGGTGCTCACCACCAGCGCGGGACGGCCCGGCACCCGGTCCAGGACATGATCGCGGCCGGAGGTCCGTACGGGCACGGCGGGAAACGCCCGCCCCAGCTCCTCGGCCGTACGCCGGGCTCCCACGATCTGCGCGCGCAGCCGGGTCGCGCCGCACGCCTCGCAATGCCAGTCGGGCGCGCCCCTGCCGCACCAGCCGCAGCGCAGTTCCTGCTGTTCAGGGGCCTCCAGGGGACCGGAGCAGTGGCGGCAGCGGGCAGGGGTGCGGCAGCGCTCGCAGGCCAGTCGCGGGACGTATCCGCGGCGCGGCACCTGGACGAGCACGGGCCCCGTCTTCAGCCCCTCCCGGACCACCTGCCAGGCCACGGTGGGCAGCCGGGCGGCGCGGGCGGCCTCGTCGCGCGCGAGGTCGGTGTCGCCGACGGTACGGACGAGGGGCGCGGCGGCCCGGACCTGGTCGCGGCCGGCCAGCAGGGGCCGGGCCCAGCCGGACTCGACGAGCTGGGCGGCCTCGACGGTGCAGCTCGTCGAACCGAGCAGGAAGGCGCAGTGGTCGTGGGCGGCGCGCAGCAGCAGCACCTCGCGCGCGTGGGGCTGGGGGGCGTGCGGCTCGCTGTGGCTGGAGTCGCCGTCGTCCCAGATGACGACGAGGCCGAGGTCCCGTACGGGCGCGAACATGGCGGCCCGGGTGCCGACGACGGCCCGGACCGCGCCGCGACTGACGGTGAGCCACTGCGCGTACCGCTTCTCGGGCCCGGCCTCGGCGGTCAGCAGGGCGTGCCGCCCCTCGCCGAGCAGGCCGGTCAGGGCCGCGTCGACACGGGTGGCGGCGCGGCCGTCGGGGACGACGACGAGGGCGCCGCGCCCGGAGGCGAGGGTGGCGGCGACGGCGCGGGCGATCTCCTCGGCCCAGTGCGGTCCGGGCAGCGCGTTCCACACGGCACGGGGCGCGCCGCCGCCCGCCAGCGACTCCAGGAACGCGGGCCCGCGCTCGTACCGCGCCCAGCTGCCCGCAGGGGGCGCGGGGGGCGGCGGCAGCGGCGCGGGCGAGGGCCGTTTCTCGGCGCTCGCGTTGCGCGGCGGGACGGCGAGCTGGAGCACGTCGGCGAGGCTGCCCGCGTAACGGTCGGCGACCGCCCGGGCGAGGCCGAGCAGTTCGGGCCCGAGCACCGGCTCGGGTGAGACGACGTCGGCGAGCGCGGCGAGCGGCCCGGAGTAGTCGGACTCGGCGCGCCGCTCGATCAGGAACCCGTCGATGAGCCGCCCGCCCTCGCGCCGCCCCCCGCGCACCTTGTGCGCCCCGGCCCCGAACCGGACCCGGACCCGCACCCCGGGGCGCGCGGCCTCGTCCAGCTCCTCGGGCACGGCGTAGTCGAAGAACTGGTCGAGGTGGAGCACACCCTTGTTCACCACGACCCGCGCCACCGGCAGCTCCTTCGCGAGCGCGGCCCCCCGCCAGGTCCGCGGCTTGGCCCGCGGCACCTTCGCCGTCCGCACGGTCTCCCGGATGAGCGCGAGCTGCTCGGGCTCCGCCGCCTCACCGGCCCCGGGCCCCTCGGACTTCTCGTTCTCGCTGCTCACAGCCTCATACCTACCAGACGCCTCGGACACCCGGGCGGGTGCGGGATCAGCCAGGGCTGGCCGAATCGGCGCTCTGTCGGGCGCTCCGATGCCAATGGCAACGTGAAACAGCGCCGACCATCTTGCGGTCGCAAGGGTCGGCTCCTGGCTGTCACCTGCCACAAGGAGGCTTCGGCAGTGGAAGCGTGGATGAAGTTCGGTCCCGAGCTGCGTCGCAGACGCCTGGCCATCGGGATGACGCTGGACGGTCTGGCGGCACGCGTGCACTACAGCAAGGGGCAGCTGAGCAAGGTCGAGACCGGGCGGCAGCGGCCGACGGCCGAACTTGCGCGGCTGTGCGACGGCGCCGTCCGCGCGGAAGGCGCCCTGGCGGCCCTGGTGCCCGCGGCCGTCGGCCGAGTGCGACACATCCGGCGCGAGACGACGACCGGCGCACCCCCGCGGACGCATCCGTCTCCCCCGGATCTCCCCGTGCGGGTGCCGACGATGGACGTCACGGTCGCCGCGGCCGTGGATGCGGCCGCGCACGTCGGCAGCCGGCTCCTCGACGAGATGCAGGCTCTTCTCGGCCAGTTCCGCAGGCTCGGGCAGACAGCGCCCGCCGGCCTCGTCCTGCCCGGGCTCGCCGCACAGACCCGCATGCTCCCCGCACTGACGCTCGGTTCCGACACCCGTACGGCGCGTCACCTGTACGTCCTGTCCTCCCGGTACGCCGAGTTCACCGGCTGGATGGCACAGGAAGGTGGCGACGACACCAGCGCTCTCGCCTGGACCGACCACGCCATCCGTCTCGCCGAGGCCGCCGGTGACCACGATCTCGCCGTCTACTCGCTCGTCCGTCGCGCTTTGATCGCCCTCTACAGCGGTGACGCGAGGGCGACAGTCGAGCTCGCTCAAGCTGCTCAGAAGAGTCGGTCGACGGCTCGAATCCACGGTCTCGCAGCCCTGCGCGAGGCCCAAGGCCATGCATTGGCGGGCGACCAGGACGCGTATTCTCGCGCACTCGACCGGGGACGGGAACTGTTCGACCAAGCGGGCAAGGCCGGCGCCGACGGACTGCCCCTGCTCGGCACCACCCATGTTGGCGACCCTGTCGCGATGACAGTCGGCTGGTGCCTGCTCGACCTGGGACTGCCGGAGCAGGCGGCAAAAAGCCTCGATCGAGAAGTGCCTCGGCTTTCCCCGCATGCCGTCCGCACGCGAGTCCGCTACGGCACACGTCGGGCCCTCGCCCACGCCGTCGCCGGTGACACCGACCAGGCGTGCGAGATCGCCCGCCCGCTGCTGCCGGAGTGCCAGGCCCTCGCCTCCGCGACCGTCCGAGGAGATCTGCACCGGCTGTCGCGTGTCCTGTCCCGACGCCACGGAAACGCCGCGGTTCGAGCCCTCGCTCCGGAGTTGGCCACAGTGCTGCATCACCACGCCCAGCCTGTTCCCGCATCGGAGGCGGTACGCCATGCCTGAGATCTTCATCAACTATCGCACCGGCGACGGCAATGAGATGGCCGCCCTTCTCGACCAGGCGCTCACAGCACGTTTCGGTGAGGACTCCGTCTTCTTCGCGGGGCGCTCGATCCGGGGCGGGGAATTCTTCCCGCAGGAGCTGCTGACTCATGTCCGGCGCTGCAAGGTACTGCTCGCGGTCATCGGTCCGAGCTGGGCCACCGACCCGGGGCTCCGCGAGTCGGACGACTGGGTCCGCATGGAACTTCTGGAGGCACTGCGCTGTGGAGTCCACGTGATTCCCGTGCTGAAGGGTCGGCACATGGAGCGTCTGAGCGGAGACATGCTGCCACCTGAGCTGGCTCCGCTGGCAGCCCGTAATTCCCTTCGGATCGACTCCCAGAGCCATCACGTGGACACGAAGACGATCGGCGATGAACTCGCATGGCGGCTGCCGGAGCTCGTCGGCCGCTGCCCCGTCGCTGTCTCCGATTGCCCACCGCGAGCTGCCTGGGGAACGCTTCGCCCCAGGCCGTCTCACGAGCCCACCCGCAAGGCGGGCTCGCTCGTCCGAAAAACCTGGGCACGCTTACTGCGGGCGGCCTTACGACTCAGGGATACGCCTCAGAAAGAGACTCCCTGCTGCTTGAAGAGTGGATGGGCGCCACAGCGGTCGGGAGGCTGCCGACACTGCGCCTGCGCCACACCGCATCAATGCTCAGGGCATCTCTGATCGTGGTCCCGTCGCCGCCTGGTGCTGCAACGAAGGGATTCCCGTGCTCTGATCCCCGCCTCGGCTTCCGGTACGCCGACGGCCCGGCGCCCTCCAGGGGTGCCGGGCCGTCGTGGCCGTGGTGCGGGCCGGCGGGTCAGACGCCCGCGGCCGCCTTCAGGGCGTCCACGCGGTCGGTGCGCTCCCAGGTGAAGTCCGGCAGCTCGCGGCCGAAGTGGCCGTATGCGGCGGTCTGGGAGTAGATCGGGCGGAGCAGGTCGAGGTCGCGGATGATCGCGGCCGGGCGGAGGTCGAAGACCTCGGCGATGGCGTGCTCGATCTTCTCGGTCTCGATGCTGTTCGTGCCGAAGGTCTCGACGAACAGGCCCACCGGCTCGGCCTTGCCGATCGCGTACGCGACCTGGACCTCGCAGCGCGAGGCGAGGCCCGCGGCGACGACGTTCTTGGCGACCCAGCGCATGGCGTAGGCGGCCGAGCGGTCGACCTTCGACGGGTCCTTGCCGGAGAAGGCGCCGCCACCGTGGCGGGCCATGCCGCCGTAGGTGTCGATGATGATCTTGCGGCCGGTGAGGCCGGCGTCGCCCATCGGCCCGCCGATCTCGAAGCGGCCGGTCGGGTTGACCAGCAGGCGGTAACCGTCGGTGTCCAGCTTGATGCCGTCCTCGACGAGCTGCTTCAGCACGTACTCGACGACGAACTCACGGATGTCGGGCGCGAGCAGCGACTCGAGGTCGATGTCCGAGGCGTGCTGCGAGGAGACGACGACCGTGTCGAGGCGGACGGCCTTGTCGCCGTCGTACTCGATCGTGACCTGCGTCTTGCCGTCGGGGCGCAGGTACGGGATGGTGCCGTTCTTGCGGACCTCGGTCAGGCGGCGCGACAGGCGGTGCGCGAGGTGGATCGGGAGCGGCATCAGCTCGGGGGTCTCGTCCGACGCGTAGCCGAACATCAGGCCCTGGTCGCCGGCGCCCTGCTTGTCGAGCTCGTCCTCGTCGCCCTCGACGCGGGACTCGTAGGCGGTGTCGACGCCCTGCGCGATGTCCGCGGACTGGGAGCCGATGGACACCGACACGCCGCAGGAGGCGCCGTCGAAGCCCTTCTTCGAGGAGTCGTACCCGATCTCGAGGATCTTGTTGCGCACGAGGGTGGGGATGTCGGCCCACGCCTTCGTGGTGACCTCACCGGCGACGTGCACGAGGCCGGTGGTGATCAGCGTCTCGACGGCGACGCGGGAGGTGGGGTCCTCCTTGAGCAGCGCGTCGAGAATGGTGTCGCTGATCTGGTCAGCGATCTTGTCGGGGTGACCCTCGGTGACGGACTCCGAGGTGAACAGACGACGGGACACAACGCTCCCTGGGGTTGCAGCGGCTGCTGGCTACTCGTTTCGCGGACCGGCAGGGGGCTGCGCCCCGCGACGTTCCAGAGGACAGTCTATCGGGCAGGCTCCGGCAAGTGGCCAGGTCCCGGGCACGCCTCGGCGTGATCTGTGCGGTATTCGCCACCGATCCTTGTGGTTTTCAGTCCATAAACCTGGACTTATGTCCGAGTTTGTTCGCCTTTACCCCGAGGGGTGAGCCGGGCACCCGTCTCACCCCTCGGACGATATTCAGCCGGACGCGCCGCGCAGCCGCGGCACCACCAGGTCCCAGACGGTCTCCGCCAGGGCTTCCTTCGGTCCGTACGGGACGGGGGTCTCAGTGCCGTCGGCGGCGAGGACCACGGCCTCGTTCTCCTCCGAGCCGAAGGTCTTGCGCTCCCCCACCTCGTTGACGACGAGCAGGTCGCAGCCCTTGCGGCGGAGCTTGACGCGCCCGTTGGCGAGCACGTCGTCCGTCTCGGCGGCGAAGCCGACGACGACCTGGCCAGGCAGGGCGCGGTCGGCGGAGATCTCCGCGAGGATGTCGGGGTTGCGGACCAGCTCGATGGTGGGCGCGCCCCCGTCGTCGGTCTTCTTGATCTTGCCGGAGGCGTACGCGGCGGGGCGGAAATCGGCGACGGCCGCGGCCATCACCACCGCGTCGGCGTCGGCGGCGGCCTTGACGACGGCCTCGCGCAGCTGGACGGCGGTGCCGACCCGGACGAGGTCGACGCCAGCCGGGTCGGGCAGTCCGGTGTTGGCCTCGATCAGGGTGACCCGGGCACCCCGGGCGGCCGCGGCCTTGGCGAGGGCGTAGCCCTGCTTGCCGGAGGAGCGGTTGCCCAGGTAGCGAACCGGGTCGAGGGGCTCGCGGGTGCCTCCGGCGCTGACCACGACATGGCGGCCGGCCAGGTCGGGGGCGGTGACCCCGCGCGCGAGGACGCGGCGGCAGACCTCGAAGATCTCGGCCGGGTCGGGCAGCCGGCCCTTGCCGGTGTCGACGCCGGTGAGCCGGCCTACGGCGGGCTCGATGACGACGGCGCCGCGGCGGCGCAGGGTGGCCACGTTCTCCTGGGTGGCCGGGTGCTCCCACATCTCGGTGTGCATGGCCGGGGCGAAGACGACCGGGCACCGGGCGGTGAGCAGCGTGTTGGTGAGCAGGTCGTCGGCGAGCCCGTGGGCCGCCTTGGCCAGCATGTCGGCGGTGGCGGGGGCGACCACGACGAGATCGGCGCCCTGGCCGATGCGCACGTGCGGGACCTCGTGGACCGAGTCCCACACCTCGGTGGAGACGGGGTGGCCGGAGAGGGCGGACCAGGTGGCCGCGCCCACGAAGTGCAGGGCGGACTCGGTCGGCACGACCCGGACGTCGTGTCCGGACTCGGTGAACCGGCGCAGCAGCTCGCACGCCTTGTACGCGGCGATCCCGCCGCTGACACCCAGGACCACCTTCGGCTTTGCCACGATGTGCCACTCCCCGCACTCGGATCCGCACACGGGCGCGTACGAATCGACTCGAATCGCCTCCAGGCGGCTCCGGACGCCTGGCTCCGGACGCCCGCCGCCGGACGTCGCCTCCCGACGCCTTCCGACGCCTCCATGAGACACCACAGGCCCGGCGGTTGTTCCGCCGGGCCTGTGATCGCGGATTACTCCGCGTTTCTGCTTTTCTCTGCTCCTCCTCCGCGTATGTCCGCGGAGAAGACGCTCTACTGAGCCGGGCCCTCGATGGCCTCGGAGGTCAGCAGACCCGCATTGATCTCGCGCAGGGCGATCGAGAGCGGCTTCTCGTGCACGTGGGTGTCGACGAGCGGACCGACGTACTCGAGCAGGCCCTCGCCGAGCTGCGAGTAGTACGCGTTGATCTGGCGCGCGCGCTTGGCGGCGTAGATCACGAGGCTGTACTTGGAGTCCGTCGCCTCGAGCAGCTCGTCGATCGGCGGGTTGATGATGCCCTCGGGCGCGGTGATGGAAGAGGACACGCTCTACCTTCCGAAGATGGGGTTCTCTATCCGAAGACGGATAAAGGATCAGACAACGTTCATCAACGTTAGCAGCTCACGCGCGACGTCCTCGACCGAGGTGTTGACGAGCGTGGTGTCGAACTCGGCCTCGGCGGCCAGCTCGACCTTCGCCGCCTCCAGGCGGCGCTCGATCACCTCGGGCGACTCGGTGCCGCGGCCGGTGAGCCGGCGTACCAGCTCGTCCCAGCTCGGCGGAGCCAGGAAGACCAGCCGGGCCTCGTCCATGGACTCCTTGACCTGGCGGGCGCCCTGGAGGTCGATCTCCAGGAGCACCGGCTCGCCGGCCTCCAGCCGGTCGAGGACCGCACGGCGCGGGGTGCCGTAGCGGTTGCCCGCGAATTCGGCCCACTCCAGCAGCTCGCCGTTGGCGATCAGCTTGTCGAACTCGTCGTCCGTGACGAAGAAGTACTGGACACCGTGCTGCTCGCCGGGCCGGGGCTTCCGCGTCGTGGCCGACACCGAGAGCCAGACATCGGGGTGGACCTTGCGCATATGCGCGACGACCGTGCTCTTCCCGACCCCAGAGGGTCCGGAGAGCACGGTCAGCCGCGGACGTACTTCTGCTGCCATGCAGCGATTATTCCAGGGCTTCACCCCCGCTTGCGCCGGGGTGGAGGCCATTTGTCGGATATGACCGAAAGGTCAGGCTCCGGTGCTGCCGAACTCGCGCTCCAGGGAGGCGATCTGGTTGGAGCCGAGACCGCGGACACGGCGGCTCTCTGAGATGCCGAGACGCTCCATGATCTGCTTGGCGCGGACCTTGCCCACGCCCGGCAGGGACTCGAGCAGCGCGGAGACCTTCATCTTGCCGATGACGTCGTTCTCCCGGCCCTGCTTGATGACCTCGTGCAGGGAGGCGCCGGAGTGCTTGAGTCGATTCTTGACCTCGGCCCGCTCCCGGCGAGCCGCGGCGGCCTTTTCGAGCGCGGCTGCGCGCTGTTCAGGGGTAAGGGGCGGAAGAGCCACGCCTACGTCACCTCGGATGTCGAACTGTCGGATACGGACCAGTGAGAAGCGGGGTGCCCCACACCAGCGGAGCAGCGAACAGCACAGGGAGTGCCGATCGCCGACTCTGCCCCGGAGACTAGCGGCCGAGGCCGCTCCAGTCAGCGAGAACAGACGAAAAGTCCTGGTCAGCATCGGCCGACCAGGACTTTTCGGGCATTTAACCCCAGTTTTGGGGCAACTTTTGTCAAGCGCCGGCACGGCCGCGGACACGCGGCCCCACCTGCGGATTGGCGCAAGAGGACCGAAAACGGCCGCGGGGGCGTGTCAGCCGCCGACGGCCTCGCGGATCTCGTTCGCGTAACGTTCCGCCGCGCCGCGCAGCGCACCCGCGTCGGGGCCCTCCTTGAGGACGGCCCGGCTGACGTTCGGGACGACGTTGCCCACGGCCGCGCCGAAGACCTTCGGCAGGTCGGCCGGGGTCGCGCCCTGGGCACCGATGCCGGGGGCGAGCAGCGGACCGTTGATGCCGAGGTCGAAGGCCGACAGATCGCCGAGCGTCGCCCCCACGACCGCGCCGAAGGAGCCCATCGGGGTCTCCCCCGCGTTCTCCTCGGCCAGGTGCGCCAGCATCGTCGCGCCGATGGTCCGCCGCTCCGGGTCGTCGGCGCGCACGGCGCGCTGGACCTCGGCGCCCTCCGGGTTGGAGGTGAGAGCCAGCACGAACAGGCCGGCGCCGGAGGCCCGGGCCAGGTCGACGGCCGGCTTCAGGGAGCCGTAGCCCAGGTACGGGGAGACGGTCAGCGCGTCGGAGAACAGCGGCGCGCCGGGGCGCAGGAAGGCCTCCGCGTAGGCGGCCATCGTGGAGCCGATGTCGCCGCGCTTGGCGTCCATGACGACCAGGCCGCCGGCCGTCCGCAGATCGGCGGTGGCGCGCTCCAGGACGGCCACGCCGCGCGAGCCGAAGCGCTCGAAGAACGCGGCCTGCGGCTTGAAGACGGCGACCGTGCCGGCCAGCGCCTCCACGACCGTGTACGTGAAGCGCTCCAGGCCCGCGATGTCGTCGGCCAGGCCCCAGGAGTCCAGCAGGGCGGCGTGCGGGTCGATGCCGACGCACAGCGGGCCGCGCTCGTCCATGGCCCGGCGCAGCCGGGTGCCGAAGGGTTCCAGGGTCACTTCGCTCGTCACTTCGCGCGTCACTTCGCGGCCTTTCCGGTACGGGTGCGGGTGTCGGCGCCGACGGCCTCGGCGAGGGTGGCGTACGGGGAGGCGGCGAGCCGCTCGGCGAGGCCCCGGTGGATGGCGCGGGCGTAGAACGGCCCCTCGTAGATGAAGGCGCTGAAGCCCTGGATCAGGGTGGCGCCCGCGAGGATCCGCTCCCAGGCGTCCTCGGCGTTCTCGATGCCGCCGACGCCGACGAGGACGATCCGGTCCCCCACGCGCGCGTAGAGGCGGCGCAGCACCTCCAGGGAGCGCTGCTTGACGGGCGCTCCGGACAGTCCGCCGGTCTCCCGGACCACGGCCGGGTCGGACTTCAGGCCCAGACCGTCGCGGGCGATGGTGGTGTTGGTGGCGATGATGCCGTCCAGGCCCAGTTCCAGGGCGAGGTCGGCGACCGCGTCCACGTCCTCGTCGGCGAGGTCGGGGGCGATCTTCACCAGGAGCGGCACGTGGCGGCCGGGCACCGAGCGGTCGGCGGCCTCGCGCACGGCCGTGAGCAGCGGGCGCAGCGACTCGGTGGCCTGGAGGTTGCGCAGGCCGGGGGTGTTCGGCGAGGAGACGTTGACGACCAGGTAGTCGGCGTGCCGGGCGAGCCGCTCGGTGGACTTCACGTAGTCGGCGGCGGCGTCGGCCTCGGGGACGACCTTGGTCTTGCCGATGTTGACGCCGACGACCGTCTTGAAGACGGGGCTGCGGGCGGCCAGGCGGGCGGCGACGGCGGCCGAGCCCTCGTTGTTGAAGCCCATGCGGTTGATCAGGGCGCGGTCCGGGACCAGCCGGAACATCCGCTTCCTGGGGTTGCCGGGCTGGGCCTCGCCGGTGACCGTGCCGATCTCGACGTGGTCGAAGCCGAGCATGGCCATGCCGTCGATGCCGACGGCGTTCTTGTCGAAGCCGGCCGCCAGGCCGAAGGGGCCGTGCATGCGCAGGCCCAGGGCCTCGGTGCGCAGCGCCTTATGGCGGGGGGCGAGGACGGCCGCGACGAAGGTGCGCAGGACCGGGACGCGGGCGGCGAGCCGGATCCAGCGGAAGGCCATGTGGTGGGCCTGCTCGGGGTCCATCCGCTTGAAGACCAGGTGGAAGAAGAGTTTGTACATCGTCCGGGATATCCCTCGTGCGCTGGTACGGGGTGGGCGCTCATGGCGGGGCGGGAGCGGGGCGGGAGCGGGGGCCGCTCATGAAGAGGGGGACACCGCGGGTCGTGCCGGTGTCCCCCCTCCTCGTACAGGGCCCTCAGGACCTCTCCAAGGCCCTAGTCGCGGGCCGCCGTCAGGTGCCGGGCGTGCTCCTGGAGCGAGCTGACGCTCACGTCGCCGCGGCCGAGGGCGTCGATGCCCTGGACGGCCGCCGCGAGGGCCTGGACCGTGGTCAGGCACGGCACGGAGCGGGCCACCGCGGCCGTACGGATGTCGTAGCCGTCGAGGCGGCCGCCGGTGCCGTACGGGGTGTTGACGATCAGGTCGACCTGGCCGTCGTGGATGAGCTGGACGATGGTCTTCTCGCCGTCCGGGCCCTCGCCCTCGGACTGCTTGCGCACGACCGTGGCGTTGATGCCGTTGCGCTTGAGCACCTCGGCGGTACCGGAGGTGGCCAGCAGCTCGAAGCCGTGGGCGACCAGCTCGCGGGCCGGGAAGATCATCGAGCGCTTGTCGCGGTTGGCGACCGAGATGAACGCGCGGCCCTTGGTGGGCAGCGGGCCGTAGGCGCCGGCCTGCGACTTGGCGTAGGCCGTGCCGAAGACCGAGTCGATGCCCATGACCTCGCCGGTGGAGCGCATCTCCGGGCCGAGGACGGTGTCCACGCCGCGGCCGTGGATGTCGCGGAAGCGGCTCCACGGCATCACGGCCTCCTTGACGGAGATCGGCGCGTCGAGCGGCAGGGTGCCGCCGTCGCCGTTCTTCGGCAGCAGGCCCTCGGCGCGCAGCTCGGCGATGGTGGCGCCGAGCGAGATGCGCGCGGCGGCCTTCGCGAGCGGCACCGCGGTCGCCTTCGAGGTGAAGGGGACGGTGCGCGAGGCGCGCGGGTTGGCCTCCAGGACGTACAGGATGTCGCCGGCCATCGCGAACTGGATGTTGATCAGACCGCGCACGCCGACGCCCTTGGCGATGGCCTCGGTGGAGGCCCGCAGCCGCTTGATGTCGAAGCCGCCGAGGGTGATCGGGGGCAGCGCGCAGGCCGAGTCGCCGGAGTGGATGCCGGCTTCCTCGATGTGCTCCATGACGCCGCCGAGGTAGAGCTCCTCGCCGTCGTAGAGCGCGTCGACGTCGATCTCGATGGCGTCGTCGAGGAAGCGGTCCACCAGGACCGGGCGGGTCGGGGAGATCTCGGTGGACTCCTCGATGTACGACTCGAGGCGGGTCTCGTCGTAGACGATCTCCATGCCGCGGCCGCCGAGCACGTACGACGGGCGGACGAGCACCGGGTAGCCGATCTCGTCGGCGATGGCCTTGGCCTCGGCGAAGGTGGTGGCGGTGCCGTGCTTGGGGGCGGGCAGGCCCGCCTCGTCGAGCACCCGGCCGAAGGCGCCGCGGTCCTCGGCGGCGTGGATGGCCTCCGGGGAGGTGCCGACGACCGGCACGCCGTTGTCCTTGAGCGCCTGGGCGAGGCCGAGCGGGGTCTGGCCGCCGAGCTGGACGACGACACCGGCGATGGGGCCGGCCTGCGCCTCGGCGTGGACGATCTCCAGGACGTCCTCCAGGGTGAGCGGCTCGAAGTAGAGCCGGTCGGAGGTGTCGTAGTCGGTGGAGACGGTCTCCGGGTTGCAGTTGACCATCACGGTCTCGTAGCCCGCGTCGCTGAGCGCGAAGGAGGCGTGGACGCAGGAGTAGTCGAACTCGATGCCCTGGCCGATGCGGTTCGGGCCGGAGCCCAGGATGATCACCGCGGGCTTCTCGCGCTGCGCGACCTCGGTCTCCTCGTCGTACGAGGAGTAGAAGTACGGGGTCCTCGCGGCGAACTCGGCGGCGCAGGTGTCGACGGTCTTGTAGACCGGGCGGACGCCAAGGGCGTGCCGGACCTCGCGGACGACGTCCTCGCGCAGACCGCGGATCCCGGCGATCTGGGCGTCGGAGAAGCCGTGCCGCTTGGCCTCGGCGAGCAGCTCGGGGTCGAGCTTCTCGGCGGCGGCCAGCTCGTCGGCGATCTCCTTGATGAGGAAGAGCTGGTCGACGAACCACGGGTCGATCTTGGTGGCCTCGAAGACCTCCTCGGGCGTGGCGCCCGCGCGGATGGCCTCCATGACCGTGTTGATCCGGCCGTCGGTCGGGCGGACCGCCCGGGCGAGCAGCTCGGCCTTGTCACCGAGGTCACCGGGCTTGCCGGTGAAGTCGAACTGGCTGCCCTTCTTCTCCAGCGAGCGCAGGGCCTTCTGCAGGGCCTCGGTGAAGTTGCGGCCGATGGCCATGGCCTCGCCGACCGACTTCATGGTCGTCGTCAGCGTGGAGTCGGCGGACGGGAACTTCTCGAAGGCGAAGCGCGGGGCCTTGACGACGACGTAGTCGAGGGTCGGCTCGAAGGAGGCCGGGGTCTTCTCGGTGATGTCGTTCGGGATCTCGTCCAGCGTGTAGCCGACGGCGAGCCGGGCGGCGATCTTGGCGATCGGGAAGCCGGTGGCCTTGGAGGCGAGCGCGGAGGAGCGGGAGACGCGCGGGTTCATCTCGATGACGATGATGCGGCCGTCGTCCGGGTTCACCGCGAACTGGATGTTGCAGCCGCCGGTGTCGACGCCGACCTCGCGGATGATCGCGATGCCGATGTCGCGCAGGCGCTGGTACTCGCGGTCGGTGAGGGTCATCGCCGGGGCGACGGTGATCGAGTCACCGGTGTGCACGCCCATCGGGTCGAAGTTCTCGATGGAGCAGACGACCACGACGTTGTCGTTCTTGTCGCGCATCAGCTCCAGCTCGTACTCCTTCCAGCCGAGGATGGACTCCTCCAGGAGCACCTCGGTGGTCGGGGAGAGCGTGAGGCCCTGGCCGGCGATGCGGCGCAGCTCCTCCTCGTCGTGGGCGAAGCCGGAGCCGGCGCCGCCCATGGTGAAGGAGGGACGGACGACGACCGGGTAGCCGCCGAGCGTGTCGACGCCCGCGATGACCTCGTCCATGGTGTGGCAGATGACCGAGCGGGCGGACTCGCCGTAGCCGATCTTGGCCTTGACGGCCTCGACGACGCCCTTGAACAGGTCGCGGTCCTCGCCCTTGTGGATGGCCTCGACGTTGGCGCCGATCAGCTCGACGCCGTACTTCTCGAGGACGCCCTGCTCGTGCATGGAGATCGCGGTGTTGAGCGCGGTCTGGCCGCCGAGGGTGGGCAGGAGGGCGTCGGGGCGCTCCTTGGCGATGATCTTCTCGACGAACTCGGGGGTGATCGGCTCGACGTAGGTGGCGTCGGCGATCTCCGGGTCGGTCATGATCGTGGCCGGGTTGGAGTTGACCAGGATGACCCGCAGACCCTCGGACTTGAGGACGCGGCACGCCTGGGTGCCGGAGTAGTCGAACTCGGCGGCCTGTCCGATGACGATCGGGCCGGAGCCGATGACGAGGACGGACTGGATGTCGGTGCGCTTAGGCACGCTCGGCCTCCATGAGGGTCACGAAGCGGTCGAAGAGGTACGCGGCGTCGTGCGGGCCCGCGGCCGCCTCGGGGTGGTACTGGACGGAGAAGGCCGGCTGGTCGAGCAGCTGGAGGCCCTCCACGACGTTGTCGTTCAGGCACACGTGGGAGACCTCGGCGCGCCCGAAGGGGGTGTCGGAGACCTTGTCGAGGGGCGCGTCGACGGCGAAGCCGTGGTTGTGGGCGGTGACCTCGACCTTGCCGGTGGTGCGGTCCTGGACCGGCTGGTTGATGCCCCGGTGGCCGTACTTCAGCTTGTACGTGCCGAAGCCGAGGGCGCGGCCGAGGATCTGGTTGCCGAAGCAGATGCCGAAGAGCGGCGTCTTGCGGCGCAGGACCTCCTGCATGACGGCGACGGGGCCGTCGGCGGTCGCCGGGTCGCCCGGGCCGTTGGAGAAGAACACGCCGTCGGGGGCGACGGCGTAGACGTCCTCGGCGGTGGCGGTGGCGGGCAGCACGTGCACCTCGATGCCGCGCTCGGCCATCCGGTGCGGGGTCATGCCCTTGATGCCGAGGTCGACGGCGGCGACGGTGAACTTCTTCTCGCCGATCGCGGGGACGACGTACGGCTCCTTGGTGGCGACCTCGGCGGAGAGGTCGGCGCCGGCCATCTCGGGCGCCTGGCGCACCTCGGCGAGCAGGGTGCCCTCGTCGGGCAGCGCGCTGCCGGAGAAGATGCCGACGCGCATGGCGCCGCGCTCGCGCAGGTGGCGGGTGAGGGCGCGGGTGTCGATGCCCTGGATGCCGACGACCCCCTGGGTGCGCAGCTCCTCGTCGAGGGAGCGCTGGGCGCGCCAGTTGGAGGAGACGCGGGCGGGGTCGCGGACGACGTAGCCGGCCACCCAGATGCGGGCGGACTCGGGGTCCTCGTCGTTGACGCCGGTGTTGCCGACGTGCGGGGCGGTCATGACGACGACCTGCCGGTGGTACGACGGGTCGGTGAGGGTCTCCTGGTAGCCGGTCATGCCGGTGGAGAACACGGCCTCGCCGAAGGTCTCCCCCACGGCCCCGTAGGCGCGGCCGCGGAAGATGCGGCCGTCCTCCAGGACGAGTACGGCGGGAACCCTGGCGGTTCCCCGGGTGGAGGTCGTCATCGTGCGGTGCCTTCCGTCGTGCTTGCGTGCTGGTTCTGGTGGTGGGTGCTGCTCAGGGAGTTCACGGCCTCGACCCAGGCGGCGTGCTCGGCCGCGCGGTCGGCGCGGAAGCCGGAGTCGAGTTCCTTGCCGCCGTGCTCCCAGGTCACGATCAGCAGGCCGCCCTCGGTGAGGACCTTGCCGGCGATGCCCTTGTCGAGGCGGGCCTCGCGCAGGGCGGCGGCCGGGATGAGGAAGTCGTTCGCCCCGGGGCGTACGACGGCGATCCCGGCGTCCGTGAGGGTGAGCTCGGCGCGGCTGCGCAGGCCCAGGCCGTGGGCGACGATCCGGTCGAGCCACTGTCCGGCGGTGGTGGAGCCGTGGTAGCGGCCCCGCAGCGTGAGCCGCGCCTCACCGGGGTGGTCGGGGATCCCGGGCAGCGGCGGGAGGTCGGACTGGAGGCTGCCGCGCCACTTCCATCCCTGGCGCATCAGCCAGTAGACGAAGGTGATGAAGAGCAGCAGTCCGACGACCCAGCCGAGCCGTCCGGCCCAGTCGGTGACCTCGGCCGATTTCGGTTCGGCGGCCATGGTGGCGGCGGCCGCCTGGAGTACGTGTGGTGTCACGCCAGCTTCCCGTCGACGAGCGTTGCGCGGCCCCGCAGGAACGTGTGGGTGACGCGTCCCGGCAGCTCACGGCCCTCGTAGGGGGTGTTGCGGCTGCGCGAGGCGAAGTCGGCGGGGTCCACTTCACCACGGTATGCCGGATCGACCAGGGTCAGGTTCGCGGGCTCACCAGCCGAGACGGGTCGTCCGTGGCCGGCGGCCCGGCCGATGCGGGCGGGAGCGAAGGACATCCGGTCGGCGACGCCGGCCCAGTCGAGCAGTCCGGTCTCGACCATCGTCTGCTGGACCACGGACAGGGCGGTCTCCAGGCCGACCATGCCCATGGCGGCGGCGGCCCACTCGCAGTCCTTGTCCTCGTGCGGGTGCGGGGCGTGGTCGGTGGCGACGATGTCGATCGTGCCGTCGGCCAGGGCCTCGCGCAGCGCCGTGACGTCGCGCTCGGTGCGCAGCGGCGGGTTGACCTTGTAGACCGGGTCGTACGTGCGGACCAGCTCGTCCGTGAGGAGGAGGTGGTGCGGGGTGACCTCGGCGGTGACGTCGATGCCGCGGGACTTGGCCCAGCGGACGATCTCGACGGAGCCGGCGGTGGACAGGTGGCAGATGTGCACGCGGGAGCCGACGTGCTCGGCGAGCAGCACGTCGCGGGCGATGATCGACTCCTCGGCGACGG
The DNA here is from genome assembly GCF_040635425.1 of Streptomyces laurentii. Classification (NCBI taxonomy): domain Bacteria; kingdom Bacillati; phylum Actinomycetota; class Actinomycetes; order Kitasatosporales; family Streptomycetaceae; genus Streptomyces; species Streptomyces laurentii. The sequence goes on from NZ_JBEYHT010000011.1 coordinate 127,015, forward strand.
CCGGCCAGCCGCCGAGGCCGAGCTCGGCGGAGACGACGCCCTCGTTCATCTGGGCGCCCTCGGTGAGACGGGGCTCCTGGGCGTGCTGGGCGACGACACCACCGAACGCCTTCACGTACTCCAGGGCGCGGCGCATGATCACCGCGTCGTCGACGCACTTGCCGTCGTCCGAGAAGACGGTGACGCCGGCGGCGGAGTCGTGCATGGCGCCGAGCTCGGCGAGCTTCTTGCCCTCCAGGCCGACGGTGACGGCGCCGATGGGCTGGACGTCGCAGTAGCCGGCTTCCTTGCCGAGGCGGTAGACCTGCTCGACGACGCCGGCGCTGTCGGCCACCGGGTGGGTGTTGGCCATGGCGAAGACGGCCGTGAAGCCGCCGGAGGCGGCGGCGCGGGTGCCGGTGAGGACGGTCTCGGAGTCCTCGCGGCCGGGCTCGCGCAGATGGGTGTGCAGGTCGACCAGGCCGGGCAGCAGGATCTGCCCCTCGGCCTCCACCACCTGGGCGTCGTCGGCCGCCAGGCCCGTACCGATCTCGGCGATGATCTCGCCGTCGATCAGGACGTCCGCCACCTCGCCGCCGAGCACCTTCGCACCACGGATCAGGATCTTGCTCATGGGGTGTCTCAGCTCTCTTCGGTGGTACGGGGGGAGGCGGGGGCGGTGAACTCGGCGCCGCCGAGCAGCAGGTAGAGGACGGCCATCCGGGTGGAGACGCCGTTGGCGACCTGCTCGACGACCGTGCAGCGGTCGGAGTCGGCGACCTCGGCGGTGATCTCCATGCCGCGGACCATCGGGCCGGGGTGCATGACGATGGCGTGCTCGGGCATCTTCGCCATGCGCCGGCCGTCGAGCCCGTAGCGGCGCGAGTACTCGCGCTCGGTCGGGAAGAAGGCGGCGTTCATCCGCTCGCGCTGCACACGCAGCATCATCACCGCGTCGGACTTCGCCAGCACGCTGTCGAGATCGTACGAGACCTCGCAGGGCCAGCTCTCGACGCCGACGGGCACGAGGGTGGGCGGGGCCACCAGGGTGACCTCGGCGCCGAGGGTGTGCAGCAGGTCGACGTTGGAGCGGGCGACCCGGCTGTGCAGGACGTCGCCGACCAGGGTGATCCGCTTGCCGTCCAGGTCCCGGCCGAGGCCGGTGTCGCGGCCGACCAGGCGGCGGCGCATGGTGAAGGCGTCGAGCAGGGCCTGGGTGGGGTGCTGGTGGGTTCCGTCGCCGGCGTTGATGACGGGGGCGTCGATCCAGCCGGAGGTGGCCAGGCGGTACGGGGCGCCGGAGGCGCCGTGCCGGATGACGACGGCGTCGACGCCCATCGCCTCCAGGGTCTGGGCGGTGTCCTTGAGCGATTCGCCCTTGGAGACGCTGGAGCCCTTCGCGGCGAAGTTGATCACGTCCGCGGACAGCCGCTTCTCGGCGGCCTCGAAGGAGATCCGGGTGCGGGTCGAGTCCTCGAAGAACAGGTTGCAGACGGTGCGCCCGCGCAGGGTCGGGAGCTTCTTGATGGGCCGGTCGGCCACCCGGGCCATCTCCTCGGCGGTGTCGAGGATCAGGACGGCGTCGTCGCGGGTGAGGTCGGCGGCCGAGATGAGGTGACGCATCATCGGGGTGTGACTCCGTGGGGAGAGTGAGGGCATGCGGGTGCGCAGGGCTGTGCCCTGGACCCGGCGATGGCCGGCTTGGGGGTCAGGAGGCGGGGCGGCTGCCGAGCAGGACGGTGTCGCGACCGTCTTCCTCGGCGAGCTGGACCTTGACCGTCTCCCGCAGCGACGTGGGGAGGTTCTTGCCGACGTAGTCGGCGCGGATGGGCAGCTCGCGGTGGCCGCGGTCGACGAGGACGGCGAGCTGCACGGCGCGCGGGCGGCCGATGTCGCCGAGGGCGTCGAGGGCGGCGCGGATCGTGCGGCCGGAGAAGAGGACGTCGTCGACGAGGACGACGAGGCGGCCGTCGATGCCGTCACCGGGGATCTCGGTGCGGCCGAGGGCGCGGGCCGGCTTCAGCCGCAGGTCGTCCCGGTACATCGTGATGTCGAGGGAGCCGACCGGGATCGTGGTGCCGGTGATGGCGGCGAGCTTGTCGGCGAGCCGGCGGGCGAGATGGACGCCGCGGGTCGGGATGCCGAGGAGGATCACGTCGTCGGCACCCTTGGCGCGCTCGACGATCTCGTGGGCGATGCGGGTCAGGACCCGCGCGATGTCCGGGGCCTCGAGAACGGGCCGGGCGACATCGGCATGCTGCTGCTGTGTGTCCATGTGAAACGGACCTCCTTCTCCGCCTCACGGGACGGACCTTAAAGGACGTCGGATTTGCGCCATTCACTCTACCAGGGGCGGACGGCTCCCTTCCTCACCACCCGTCCGGCGCTCCGGGCGCCGTCCCCCGGAAGGGGCCGGTATGGACCATTCGGCTTGACGGAAGAGCGTCACGCTGCGTAACCTCACAGTGAGTTACCAGTCGAGCGGCACAGCCGCCCGTCGTCTCAGCGTCCGGGAGCGTTATGTCAAGCGAGTACGCAAAGCAGCTCGGGGCCAAACTGCGTGCGATCCGCACTCAGCAGGGCCTTTCCCTCCACGGCGTGGAGGAGAAGTCCCAGGGCCGCTGGAAGGCGGTCGTGGTCGGTTCCTACGAGCGCGGTGACCGCGCCGTGACCGTGCAGCGTCTGGCCGAGCTGGCCGACTTCTACGGGGTTCCGGTGCAGGAGCTGCTGCCGGGCACCACGCCGGGCGGAGCCGCCGAGCCGCCGCCGAAGCTGGTCCTGGACCTGGAGCGGCTGGCCCACGTCCCCGCGGAGAAGGCCGGCCCCCTCCAGCGCTACGCGGCGACCATCCAGTCGCAGCGCGGCGACTACAACGGCAAGGTGCTGTCGATCCGCCAGGACGACCTGCGCACCCTCGCCGTGATCTACGACCAGTCCCCCTCGGTGCTCACCGAGCAGCTGATCAGCTGGGGCGTCCTGGACGCGGAAGCGCGTCGCGCGGTCGCCCACGAGGAGAACTGACCCGCTGCGCCGACCTCTCGGGGTCACCCCGCAGAAACGTACCGCCGGGCCGCGGGAGTCACCACGACTCCCGCGGTCCGGCGTTTCGTTCGTCCGGACGTCCCGGATGTCCCGGATGCACCGGCCGGTGCGGTCCTCGCGTACGACGAAGGGGCCCGCAGCACCCTGGAGTGCTGCGGGCCCCTTTCGGCTGCCCTGACGGGCGGGACGGGCCTGACGTGAGCCTAGGCGTCCGCTTCCCGGCGCAGCCGCGGCTTCAGGTCCTTGAAGCGTCCGAGCAGACCGTTGACAAAGGCCGGGGAGTCGTCCGTGGAGAACTCCTTGGCGAGCTGCACGGCCTCGTCGATGGCCACCGCGTCCGGCGTGCCGTCCTCCCAGATCAGCTCGTACGCGGCGAGGCGCACGATGTTCCGGTCGGTGGCCGGCATCCGGTCGAGGTCCCAGTCCACCGCGTAGGTCGCGATGAGCTCGTCGATCCGCCCCACGTGCTGGGCGTAGCCCTCGACCAGCTGCATGGTGAAGTCGCTGACCGGCGGCTGGCGGTCGTCGGACCGGTGCAGCCGTACCTGGTCCGCGAGGACCTCATGGACCGAGGTGCCGCGCTGATCGGCCTCGAACACGATCTGGAAGGCGCGCTTACGGGCCTTGCTCCGGGCAGCCACGGTTAGCTGTTCACCCGGCCGAGGTAGTCGCTGGTGCGGGTGTCGACCTTGACCTTCTCGCCGGTGGTGACGAAGAGCGGGACCTGGATCTCGTGGCCGGTCTCCAGCGTGGCGGGCTTGGTGCCGCCGGTGGAGCGGTCACCCTGGACACCCGGGTCGGTGTGCTTGATCTCCAGCACGACGGCGGCGGGCAGCTCGACGTAGAGAACCGAGCCCTCGTGCTGCGCGACCGAGGCGGTGAAGCCCTCGATGAGGAAGTTGGCGGCGTCGCCGACGGCCTTGCGGTCGACGTGCAGCTGGTCGTACGTCTCCTCGTCCATGAAGACGAAGTAGTCGCCGTCCATGTAGGAGAACTGCATGTCGCGGCGGTCGATGGTGGCCGTGTCGACCTTCACGCCCGCGTTGAAGGTCTTGTCGACGACCTTGCCCGACATGACGTTCTTGAGCTTGGTGCGCACGAAGGCCGGGCCCTTGCCGGGCTTGACGTGCTGGAACTCGACGACGGACCAGAGCTGGCCGCCGTCGAGCTTGAGCACCATGCCGTTCTTGAGGTCGTTCGTGGAAGCCACGTTGCGGAATCTCCTGGACTGACGTGGACCGAAAGGCCGGCCCGCGCCCTACAGCGCGAGCAGCTCCTTGGTCGTGATGGTGAGTAGCTCGGGTCCGCCGTCCGCCTCCTGGCGCACGACGAGCGTGTCATCGATCCGGACTCCGCCCCGGCCCGGGAGGTGGACCCCCGGTTCGACGGTGACCGGCACACAAGCGTCCAGTTTACCCATGGCCGCGGGTGCGAGCTGCGGGTCCTCGTCGATTTCCAGGCCCACCCCGTGCCCGGTGAGCCTGGCGGTGGCGTCGCCGTGGCCCGCCGCGGCGAGCACCTGCCGGGCCGCGCGGTCCACGTCGCGGTACGCGGCGCCGGGTGCGAGGGCCTGCCGGCCGGCCCGCTGAGCGGCGAAGACGAGCTCGTACAGCTCGATCTGCCAGTCGGCCGGCGTGGTCCCGATGACGAAGGTACGGCCGATCTCACAGCGGTAGCCGTGATAGCTGGCGCCCAGGCAGACGGACAGGAAGTCGCCCTCCTCGACCCGTCGGTCGGTGGGCTTGTGCCCGGACACGCCGGAGTTCGGGCCGGTGGCCACGGAGGTGGGGAAGGCGGGTCCGTCCGCGCCGTGGTCCACCAGCCGGCGTTCCAGTTCCAGGGCGAGGTGCCGTTCGGTCCGGCCGACCAGGATCGACTCCAGGAGTTCGCCGAGGGCCTGGTCGGCGATCTCGGCGGCGATCCGCAGGGAGCCGATCTCCTCCTCGTCCTTGACGATCCGGAGCTGTTCGACGGCCGAGGACAGATCGGCGAGACGCAGTCCGGGCGCGGCCGACCCCATGGCCCGGTGCCGGGCCACGGTCAGATGGTGTTCCTCGACCGCGAGGGCGTCCGCCCCGGCCGTACGGGCGAGACCGACCGCGACGACGGCGGGATCCACGCCGCCGGTGGGTGGCTGCCGGTACAGGACCTCGTCGACGCGCCCCTCGGCCGGGTCGGGACCCGGCGCCGCCGGGCAGAGCAGGACGTCCTCGTCCGGGCCGATCAGCAGGACCGCGCCGACGGGCGAACCGCCCGCGAGATAGCGGACGTTGGCGGGACGGGAGACCAGGGCCGCCGGGCTGCCCGCGGCCACGCAGCGGTCGCGCAGCCGGGTCCGGCGTTCCGCATACACCTCTGACATGGTCCGAGCCTACGAGTGGCCGGACGCCCCGGCCTGTTGGGCGCCGCCGACCGGGCCTCCCGGGCCGGGCCGGATCGGGTCGGGCCGTCCAGGTCAGGCCGTCCAGGTCAGGCCGTCGGATGCTGCCCGGAGATCGCGCGGGCGAGCACGTCGTCGAGGACCCGGGCGGTGGTCTCCACGTCGTACGTCGAGTTGTCGATGATCGGGAGCCCGGAGCCGTACCAGCCGGCCATCCGGCCGTGGATCGCGGCGACCTCCTCGTCCGACAGCCGCCGGTTGCCGCTGCGCTCGGCGTTGCGCTCCAGGACGATGTCGAGGCCGGGCAGCAGGACGACGGGCAGCAGGCCGGGGCCGACATGGCGCTTCCAGCCGCCGAGGCCGACGACCGGCCAGTCCGGGAAGACGGCGTCGTCGAGGATGCAGGAGATCCCGTTCGCGAGGAAGTTGCGGGCGGCGAAGCCGCAGGTGCGGCGGGCGAGCCGGTACTGGGCCTCGGAGTGCTCGTTCCAGCCCGACTGAGGGTCGGCGAAGCCGGAGCAGACCCATTCGCGGACGTCGTCGAGGCTGATGTGGGCGGTCGGGACGCGCCGGCGGGACGCCCAGTGGCGGGCGACGGTGGTCTTCCCCGCGCCGGCCGGGCCGATGAGCAGGACGGCGATGGTGGCGCCGGCGGTGCCGGTCACCGGGGGCGGCAGGGTGACGTGTGCGGTGGCCGGGCCGCTCGCGGCCCAGCCCGCCGACGCGGGGGCCGGTGCCGCGGCGGCGGCCGGAGCCGCCGGGGCGGGGGGCATCGGCGGGGCGGGCGGCACGCCCTGCGGGACCCGGGCGGGGGCCGGACCCGTGGCCGGCATCGGCGCCGGGCCGGAACCGGGGTAGGGCAGGTGCCCGGGCGCGGGCGGTACGGGGGGCGCGGCGGGCGCCGGCGGCACGGGCGGGGGCCCGCCCTGGGCCGGTGCGCCGGGGGCGCCGGCCGGGCCGTGCTGCCAGCCCGGCGGGCCGCTCTGACCTGGCGGCTCATGCGGTGGCAACGGAGCCCTCATCGCGTGCTGCATCCGGTGCCCCACTCCGTCCCGTCGCGCCGAAACTTCCGCTGTTGCCGGAACGTTACCGCCCCCGGCTCCCTCTGGGGAAACGGCCGGGGGCGGTCCGACGTGCCCGGATGCGTGGACGGAGAGGTGCCCGCGCGGACCGGCCGGGCGGGCCGGTCAGTCGTCCAGTTCCTCGGCGAGGGCCCGCAGCGCGAGCCGGTAGGAGCCGATACCGAAGCCCGCGATGGTCCCGGTCGCCACCGCGGCGACGACCGAGGTGTGCCGGAACTCCTCACGGGTGTACGGGTTGGAGATGTGCACCTCGACGAGCGGCGCGGTGCGCTGGGCGGCCGCGTCGCGCATCCCGTACGAGTAGTGCGTGAAGGCACCCGGGTTGAGGACCACCGGGAACGCGCCGTCGGCCGCCTCGTGCAGCCAGCGGATCATCTCGCCCTCGTCGTTGGTCTCGCGCACCTCTACGTCGAAGCCCAGCTCTTCGCCGAGGCTCCGGCAGGAGGCGACGAGCCCCTCGTAGGAGGTGGCGCCGTAGATGTCGGGCTCGCGCGAGCCGAGCCGGCCGAGGTTCGGGCCGTTCAGCACGAGCACCCGGCGGGGCTCGGTCACGCGGACACCTCGCCGTAGGCCGCGATGAGGACGGCCGGGTCGGGGCCCTCCAGCACGGTCGGCTTGCCGAGGCCGCCGAGGACGATGAAGCGCAGCAGGTCGCCGCGCGACTTCTTGTCGACCTTCATGGTCTCCAGGAGCCGCGGCCACTGGTCGCCACGGTAGGTGAGCGGCAGGCCGACGGACTCGAGGACGGTGCGGTGCCGGTCGGCGGTCGCGTCGTCGAGGCGGCCGGCGAGCCGACCGAGTTCGGCGGCGAAGACCATGCCGACGGAGACGGCGGCACCGTGGCGCCACTTGTACCGCTCGTTCTTCTCGATGGCGTGCGCGAGGGTGTGGCCGTAGTTCAGGATCTCGCGCCGGCCGGCCTCCTTGAGGTCGCCGGAGACGACGTCGGCCTTGACCCGGATCGAGCGCTCGAGCAGCTCGGCGGTGTGCGGGCCGTCGGGGGTGCGGGCGGCCGCCGGGTCGGCCTCGATGAGGTCGAGGATGACCGGGTCGGCGATGAAGCCGGCCTTGATGATCTCGGCGAGGCCGCTGACGTAGTCGTTCACCGGCAGCGAGTCGAGCGCGGCGAGGTCGCACAGCACCCCGGCCGGCGGGTGGAAGGCGCCGACGAGGTTCTTGCCCTCGGCGGTGTTGATGCCGGTCTTGCCGCCGACGGCCGCGTCGACCATGCCGAGCACGGTGGTCGGCACGGCGATCCAGCGCACCCCGCGCAGCCAGGTCGCGGCGACGAAGCCGGCCAGGTCCGTGGTGGCGCCGCCGCCGACGCCGACGATGACGTCGCTGCGGGTGAAGCCGGTCTGGCCGAGCGCCTTCCAGCAGTAGGCGGCGACCTCGGCGGTCTTGGCCTCCTCGGCGTTGGGCACCTGGATGGCGACGGCGTCGAAGCCCTGGTCCGCGAGGTCGGCGCGCAGCGCCTCGCCGGTCTCGGCCAGCGCCTCGGGGTGGATCACGGCCACGCGCTTGGCCCCGGGGCCGATGAGGCTGCCGAGTTCGCCGAGCAGCTGCCGGCCGACCAGCACCTCGTACGGGTCGGTGCCCGCGGAGCCTGCGACCTGGATCCGGGTGATGTCCTGGTCCGTGTCCGTCATACGTCCTTCAACTCCAGTGCGTCGAGGACCGCCTGGGCGACCTCTTCGGGCGTGCGGTCGTCGGTGGCGACGACGGCGCTCGCGACTTCTTCGTACAGATGGCGGCGTGCGTCCATCAGCTCGCGCCACTGACGGCGCGGGTTGACGGCGAGCAGGGGCCGGGCGGCGCCGAGGCCGACGCGGCGGACCGCGGCCTCGACGTCCATCGAGAGATACACGACGGGCAGCGGCGCGAGCAGGGCGCGGGTGTCCGCGTCGAGCACGGCGCCGCCGCCGAGCGCGAGGACGCCCCGGTGCTCGGCGACGGCCGTGCGCACGGCGGCGCGCTCCAGGGCGCGGAAGTGGTCCTCGCCGTCCTCGACGAAGATGTCCGCGATCTCGCGCCCCTCGGTGGCGACGATGTCCGCGTCGGTGTCCCGGTAGACCGCGCCGAGCCGCTCGGCGAGCAGGGCGCCCACCGTGGACTTGCCGGAGCCCATGGGCCCGACGAGGACGACGAGCGGTCGGCCGCTCTCGGAGGCGGTCACCGGATGCGGAGGTTGTCGAGGTACGAGCGCACGTTGCGGCGGGTCTCGGGGACGCTGTCGCCGCCGAACTTCTCCACGACGGCGTCCGCGAGGACGAGTGCGACCATGGCCTCGGCGACGATGCCGGCGGCCGGGACGGCGCACACGTCGGAGCGCTGGTGGTGGGCCGCGGCGGCCTCGCCGGTGGCGACGTCGACGGTCGCGAGGGCCCGCGGCACGGTCGCGATCGGCTTCATCGCGGCACGGACGCGCAGCAGTTCGCCGGTGGAAAGTCCGCCCTCGGTGCCGCCGGCCCGGCCGGTGGACCGGGTGATGCCGTCGGCGCCCTGGACGATCTCGTCGTGCGCCTGGGAACCCGGCACCCGGGCGAGGTCGAAGCCGTCGCCGACCTCCACGCCCTTGATGGCCTGGATGCCCATGAGCGCGGCCGCGAGCCGGGCGTCGAGCCGCCGGTCCCAGTGCACATGCGAACCGAGACCGACGGGCACGCCGTACGCGAGGACCTCGACGACGCCACCGAGGGTGTCGCCGTCCTTGTGTGCCTGGTCGATCTCGGCGACCATCGCCTTCGACGTCTCGGCGTCGAGGCAGCGCACCGGGTCGGCGTCGAGCTTCTCGACGTCGGCGGGGGTCGGGTAGACACCGTACGGGGCCTTGGCGGCGGCCAGCTCGACCACGTGCGACACGATCTCGATACCGGCCGCCTCCTTCAGGAAGGAGCGGGCCACGGCACCGAGCGCGACCCGGGCCGCGGTCTCCCGGGCGCTGGCGCGCTCCAGGATCGGCCGGGCCTCGTCGAAGCCGTACTTCTGCATGCCGGCCAGATCGGCGTGACCGGGGCGCGGCCGGGTCAGCGGCGCGTTGCGCGCGGAACCCTCCAGCTCGGCCGGGTCGACCGGGTCGGCCGACATGACCTTCTCCCACTTGGGCCACTCGGTGTTGCCGACCATGACCGCGACCGGCGAGCCGAGCGAGAGGCCGTGCCGGACACCGCCGAGGAAGGTGACCTCGTCGCGCTCGAACTTCATCCGCGCGCCGCGTCCATAGCCGAGGCGCCGCCGGGCGAGATGGTCCGCCACCAGCTCCGTGGTGACCGGAACGCCGGCCGGAAGTCCCTCAAGGGTCGCGACCAGCGCGGGCCCGTGCGATTCTCCCGCCGTCAGCCAACGCAACCTGCTCAACGATGCTCCTCATGCTCGCGCCTGGGCACTGCGGCGCGACCCGGGTGCGCGGCCCCGGTCCGCCGGGGACGATCCTCCCATGTCCGGCCCACCGGTCGATCTCCGGTCCACGAGTCGGGACACTCGTCTCACGTGTCGGGTGAGGTCTTCTCCGTCCCCGGAGCCGTCTCCGGGCCCTCTCCCGCTTCCCCTCGCTCGCCCTGTTTCCGCAGCTCCCGCCGCTTCCGCACCGCGTTGCGGCACCAGGCCACGACGAGGTAGACGGCCGTGGCGCCGATCAGGACGAGCAGCGGATAACGGACCACGGCCGGCATCGAAACGAACACGGCCCGCCCCGCCGCCACCGACAGCCGCAGCAGATCCTCCGCCAGCGCCCACTTGGACGCGAGCAGCACATTTCCCCCCATGTCTCCCCCTTGTGTCGCCCGTCTCGTGGCCCCTCGGTCAGCGCTGGGCCAGCGCCGCCTCCCCCGCCGCCCGCATCGCCGCGAGCGGGCCGGGGGTCCGCCCGGTCATCTGCTCCACCTGGAGCACGGCCTGGTGGACCAGCAGGTCGAGCCCGCCCACCACTTTGCCGCCGCGCGCGGACCAGGCGGCGGCGAGCCGCGTGGGCCACGGGTCGTACAGGACATCGAAGAGTGTGCCGGGAGCGTCGGGGACGGATGCCGCGAGCGCGTCCGTGGTCCCGGCGGGCGTGGTCGCGACGACGAGCGGTGCGGCGAAGGCCTCGGCCGCGTCGTCCCAGGCGGCCGTACGGACGTCGACCCCGAGGCGCTCGCCCCAGCCGCGCATCTCCTCGGCGCGCGCCTCACTGCGTACGTACGCGGTGACGGGCCCCGAGCAGATCCGGGCGAGGGCGGCCAGCGCCGACGACGCGGTGGCGCCGGCGCCGAGGACCGCCGCCGCGTCCACCTTCTCGACGCCCCGCTCGCGCAGGGCTGCGACCATGCCGGGGATGTCGGTGTTGTCGCCGACCCGGCGGCCGTCCTCGGTGAGGACGACCGTGTTGACGGCCTCGACGGCGGCGGCGGTGTCCGTGATCTCGTCGAGCAGCGGGATGACCGCCCGCTTGAGCGGCATCGTGAGCGAGAGCCCCGCCCATGACGCGTCGAGCCCGCCCACGAAGCCGGGAAGCGCGGGCTCGTCGACCTCGAAGCGGTCGTACGACCAGTCGTCGAGGCCGAGCTCCCGGTACGCGGCCCGGTGCAGGACCGGGGAGAGCGAGTGGGCGATGGGCGAACCGAGGACGGCCGCCCGTCGCCCGTCAGTTGCCGGCATTGAACTTGTCCTTCAGCCTCAGGAACTCGTCGTGCGTCTTGGCGAACTCGGTCTTGTTCTTGCCGTCGGTCGCGACGAAGTACTTCCAGCCGTCGTGGGTCGGATCGAGCATCGCGGCGAGCGCCTTGTCGCCCGGGTTGCCGATCGGTCCCGGCGGCAGCCCCGTGTTCGTGTACGTGTTGTAGGGGTCCTTGTTGTTCTTGACCTCGTCCTCGGTGAGCTTGATCTCGCTCTGGCCCTTCAGATAGTTGTACGTCGAGTCGAACTGGATGAGGTAGACCGTCTCCTTGGGGTCGGCGAGACGGTTGTAGACGACCTCCGCCATCTTGCGGAAGTCGTCGTCCGTCTTACCCTCCGCCTGCACCATGCTCGCGATGGTCAGCAGCTCCCAGGGACCCTTGACGCCCAGCGCGCTCGCCTTCTTCTGAAGGTCGAGCTTCCCGTACTCCCCGTTCGCGTGCGCGACCATCCTGCGCAGCACGTCTTCCGGCTTGGTGCCCTTGGCGACCGGATAGCTCGACGGGTAGAGGAAGCCCTCCAGCGGGTCCTTGGTCCGGGGGCGGTTCTTGGCCCAGTCGGGCAGCCCGAGCTTGTTCGCGTCCTTGAAGGCGATGTCCTTGGTGGTCCCGGGTTCGAGGTCGAGGCGCTTGTCGATCTGGGCGTACACCCAGGAGTTGCGCTTGCCCTCGGGGATGATGAAGTTGGTCTGGCTCGCCGGGTTGAGCATGAGCGCGACCGCGCTCGCCGCCGACATCTCCTTCTTCATCGTGTAGACACCGGCCTGGATGGAGAGACCCTTGGGGTTCCTCTGCTGGGCCGAGACGAAGGCGTCGACGCTCTTGACGACACCGGCCTTCTTGAGGATGTTGCCGATCCGCGAGCCGCTCGCCTGGCCCGGGATCTCGACCTGGACGTCGCCGCTGCCCTCGCCCACGTAGTCGGGCGCGGCGGCGAAACGGCCTTGGTAGAACTTGTAGCCGAAGTAGCCGACGCCACCGACGGCGCCGAGGATGACGCCCGTGACGACCAGGCAGGCCACCCCGTTCTTGGCCTTGCGGCCCTTCTTGCCCTTGCCGCCGCGGCCGGAGCGGGAGCCGCGGCCCGGCTCCTCGTCGTCGTCTTCCTCGTCGTACTTGTCGTACGCGTCGTCGTGGTCGTCCCGGGCGCCCCGGCGGCCCCGGCCGGCGCGGTCTCCGCGACCGGCGCCCCGGCCACCGTGGTCGTCCCGGCCGTCGCCGTCGTCGTCACCGCCGCCGGTGAAGAAAGGATGCTCCTCCTGCGACTCCGGGTCCGCGTCCCATTCGTCGACCGGCTCCGGCGGAGCCTGGCGGTGGCCGGGGGGCTGCGGCGGCGGGTACGCCTCGGGGGTGCCGTAGAGGTCGGGCTGCTGCTGGCCGCCGTACGGATCGGCGGGCGGGGCGTTGTACGGCATCGCCGCCTGGCCCGTCTCCCAGTTGCCGTCGTACTGCGGCTGCGGCTGCGACTCCGGCGACTGCTGCTGCACGGGGTAGCCGTTGGCGTCGTAGCCGCCCTGGTTCCCGTACTGCTGCTGCCCGCCGTACGCCTGCTCCTGCGGATACTGCTGCGGGTACTGCTCCTGCGCGTACTGCTGCGGATACTGCTGCTGGTGCTGCTCCTGCGGATACTGCTGCTGATCCTGCTGCGCGTACTGCTGCTGATCCTGCTGCGCGTACTGCTGCTGTTCCTGCTGCGGGTACTGCTGATACGCGTCACCCGCGTACGGATCCGTTTGGCCGTACGTCGCCTGCTGCGGGTACTGCTGCTGTTGTTGGCCATCCCACCCCTGGTCCCCGTACAGGGGGTCCTGGGGGTGCCACGGTTCGGAGCCGGGGCTCCGGCCATACTCAGTCATTGATCCCCAAACAGCCGCGAGGCCTCCGGACGTTCAGCCTCTACGTGGTGCGGCGGCTGTTCGAACACCGCCGCAACGCGCGGAACGTTACCGTATCGCGATCAGATGACTGTTTCGACGCCCTCACCGGGCGGATTACCTGATACCCGTTCGGACTCAAGAGCGTTCTGAAGGATGATCACAGCGGCGGCCTGATCGATGACGGACCGCCCCTTCTTCGCCTTCACGCCGGAGGCCCGCAGCCCGTGCGTGGCCGACACCGTCGTCATCCGCTCGTCGACGAGCCGCACCGGGACCGGGGCGATGCCCTTGGCCATCTCCCGGGCGAAGGCGCGCACCTTGGTCGCGGCCGGGCCCTCCCGCCCGCTGAGCGAGCGGGGCAGGCCCACGACGACCTCGATCGGCTCGTACTCCTCGACGAGCTTCCGCAGCCGCCGGTGGGCGGCCGGGACGTCACGCCCCGGCACGGTCTCCACCGGCGTGGCGAGGACCCCGTCGGGGTCGCACGAGGCGACCCCGATCCGGGCGTCCCCGACGTCGACGGCGAGTCGGCGTCCTCGACGCATCGTCACGCGTTCTCCGTCACGAGGCGCTCGACAGCGGCCATGGCCTCGCTGACGGCCTGCGGGTTCTGCCCGCCGCCCTGGGCGACGTCCGGCTTGCCGCCGCCACCGCCACCGAGGGTCTTGGCGGCCGTGCGGACCAGCTCGCCGGCCTTGAAGCCGCGCTCGCGGGCGGCCTCGTTGGTGGCGATGACCGTCAGCGGCTTGCCGCCCACGGTCGTGAACAGGGCGACGACGGCCGGGCGGTCCGAGGGGATGCGGCCGCGGACGTCGAGGACCAGCTTGCGCAGGTCGTCGGCGCCGGTGCCGTCCGGCACCTGGCCGGTGACCAGGGCGACGCCGCGGATGTCCCGGGCGGAGTCGACCAGACCGGCGGCGGCCTGCAGGACCTTCTCCGCGCGGAACTTCTCGATCTCCTTCTCGGCGTCCTTCAGCTTGCCGAGCATCGAGGAGATCTTCTCCGGCAGCTCCTCCGGACGGCCCTTGACCAGCTCCTGGAGCTGGGCGACGACCGTGTGCTCGCGGGCCAGGAAGTTGTACGCGTCGACGCCGACGAGGGCCTCGATCCGGCGCACGCCGGAGCCGATCGACGACTCGCCGAGCAGCTTCACCAGACCCAGCTGGGCGGTGTTGTGGACGTGCGTACCGCCGCACAGCTCCTTGGAGAAGTCGCCGATGGTGACGACACGGACCTGCTCGCCGTACTTCTCGCCGAACTCGGCGATGGCGCCCTGACGCTTGGCCTCGTCGATCGGCATGACCTCGGCGTGCACGTCGAGCTCGCGCGCGAGCACCTCGTTGATCTTCTGCTCGACGTCCGTGAGGACGGCGCCGGGGACGGCGTTCGGCGAGCCGAAGTCGAAGCGGAAGCGGCCCGGGGAGTTCTCCGAACCGGCCTGGGCGGCGGTCGGGCCGAGGGCGTCGCGCAGCGCCTGGTGGGTCAGGTGGGTGGCGCTGTGGGCGCGGGCGATGGCCCGGCGGCGGCGCACGTCGATGGCGGCGTAGGCGGAGGCGCCCACGGTCACCTCGCCGACCTGCACCGAGCCCTTGTGGACGTAGACGCCGGGGACCGGCTGCTGGACGTCGCGGATCTCGATGACGGCACCGGAGTGCAGCTTGATCCGGCCCTGGTCGGCGAGCTGGCCGCCGCCCTCGGCGTAGAACGGGGTGCGGTCGAGGACGACCTCGACCTCGTCGCCCTCGGAGGCGGCCGGGGACGGGGCGCCGTTGGCGATCAGGCCGACGACCGTGGTCTCGCCCTCGGTGTTGGTGTAGCCGGTGAACCGGGTGGCACCGGAGGCGTCGGCGATCTCCCGGTACGAGCTGAGGTCGGCGTGGCCGGTCTTCTTGGCCAGGGCGTCGGCCTTGGCGCGCTCCCGCTGCTCCTTCATCAGGCGGCGGAAGCCGTCCTCGTCCACGGAGAGGCCCTGCTCGGCGGCCATCTCCAGGGTGAGGTCGATCGGGAAGCCCCAGGTGTCGTGGAGCAGGAAGGCCTTCTCGCCGGCCAGGACCGTGCCGCCGGCGGCCTTGGTCTCGGTGACGGCGGTGTCGAGAATGTTCGTGCCGCCCTTGAGGGCCTTCAGGAACGCGGCCTCCTCGGCGAGGGCGACCGTCTCGATGCGCTTGCGGTCGGTCTCCAGCTCCGGGTACTGCTCGCCCATCGTCGTGATGACGGTGTCGACGAGCTCGCGGACGACCGGGCCGGTGGCGCCGAGCAGCCGCATGTTGCGGACGGCGCGGCGCATGATGCGGCGCAGCACGTAGCCGCGGCCCTCGTTGCCGGGGGTGACGCCGTCGCCGATGAGCATGACCGACGTACGCATGTGGTCGGCGACCACGCGCAGCGACACGTCGCTGTCGTGGGACTTGCCGTAGGCGACACCGGTCAGCTCGGTGGCCTTGTCGATGACGACCTTGAGGGTGTCCGTCTCGTACATGTTCTGGACGCCCTGGAGGATCATCGCCAGGCGCTCCAGGCCGAGGCCCGTGTCGATGTTCTTCGACGGCAGGTCGCCGAGGATCTCGAAGTCGTCCTTGCCGGTGCCCTCGCCTCGCTCGTACTGCATGAAGACGAGGTTCCAGATCTCGACGTACCGCTCGTCGTTGATGGCGGGGCCGCCCTCGACGCCGAACTCGGGGCCGCGGTCGTAGTTGATCTCGGAGCAGGGGCCGCAGGGGCCGGGGACGCCCATCGACCAGAAGTTGTCCTTCTTGCCGAGGCGCTGGATGCGCTCGGCGGGGACGCCCACGACGTCGCGCCAGATGGTCTCGGCCTCGTCGTCGTCGAGGTAGACGGTGATCCAGAGCTTCTCCGGGTCGAGCCCGTAGCCGCCGTGCTCGACCGAGGAGGTCAGGAGCTCCCAGGCGAGCTTGATGGCGCCTTCCTTGAAGTAGTCGCCGAAGGAGAAGTTGCCGCACATCTGGAAGAACGTGCCGTGGCGGGTGGTCTTGCCGACCTCTTCGATGTCGGGCGTGCGCACGCACTTCTGCACGCTGGAGGCGCGCGAGAACGGCGGCTTGACCTCACCCAGGAAGTAGGGCTTGAAGGGCACCATGCCGGCCGGGACAAGCAGCAGAGTCGGGTCGTCCGCGATGAGCGACGCCGAAGGGACGACGGTGTGCCCGCGCTCCTCGAAGAAGCTCAGCCAGCGGCGGCGGATTTCAGCCGACTCCATCAGTGGTCCTCATTCCGGTTGTACGAGATCGAATACGGGGTGGTGCGGGAGGTGGCGGTACGCGGGCCGAGCGCCGTCGGGCGGTGCGCGGCCGGCAGCTCGCGGCCGGGCTCCGGCGGCGGCGCGTCCAGGCCGAGCGCCTCGCCGAGTTCGGCCTCCCGCTGCTGCATGTTCGCCCGCACGTCGAGGGCGAAGTCCTTCAGTCGGTGACCTGCCTCGACGGCCTTGTCGGCCGCCTGCGCGGCCAGGCTCTCCGGGGCCAGCTGCTTGAGCTTCCGGTTGACCTTGGCGGTGGCCCACACGCCGGCGGCTGCGCCCGCGGTGAACCAGAACGTACGGCGGAACATCGGGTTCAGCCCTTCTGCTTCCGGCGCCGCGCGATCGGCACGGTCCGGCCGACGAGGACGGTGCGCCGCTCGGGCGCGGGCGCGGGCTCGGACCCCTTGCGGCCCAGGGCCCGGCGCACTCCGTAACCGAAGGCGGCGACCTTGACGAGCGGGCCGCCGAAGGTGGAGGCGACGGTGGAGGACAGCGCGGAGGCGTTGGACGTGACTTCCTGGACGTCCGTGGCGATGGCGTCGACCCGGTCGAGCTGGGTCTGCGCCGAGCGCACGGCCGTGGAGGCGTCCGCGAGCAGCGGGACTGCCTGGTCGGTCACATCCGCCACGAGCTTGGTGGTCGCCTTGAGCGTCTGCGCCAGCCTCACCAGCACCACGGCGAGGAAGGAGACGAGGATCGCCCAGAACACGGCCACCAGGATCCCGGCAACCTCACCACCGGTCACTGTGCACCGCTCTCTGCTGTCGTCGGGCTCGGAGACGAGGTCCGGCCCGGGTGGATAAGCGTCCTCCGAGCCTATCGCGCCGGAGGTCCCCGTCCGTACCGGATTCCGGCCCGGACCAGGGGTGTCCGGGCACCCGGTGCCGCGGCCGGGGCGGGGGCGGCCGCAGACGCGGAAGCCCGCCGCTCCCCCGCCACGGCGGGCGGGGAAGCGGCGGGCTCACACCGCGGAGGTGAGTACGGCGGCCGGCTGGATCAGCGGGCGTAGTACTCGACGACCAGCTGCTCGTCGCAGATGACCGGGATCTCCTTGCGGTTCGGGTCGCGGTCCAGGCGGAAGGCCAGGGCCTTCAGGTTGACCTGGAGGTAGCGCGGGGTCTCGCCGTCGGGGGCGAAGCCACCCTCACGGGAGACCTGGAAGAGGGTCTTGTTGCGCGACTTCTCGCGGACCATCACGACGTCGTCGGGACGGACGCGGAAGGACGGCTTGTCGACCTTCTGGCCGTTGACCTGGATGTGGCCGTGGACGACCATCTGGCGGGCCTGGTAGATGGTGCGGGCGATGCCCGAACGCAGGACCAGGGCGTCGAGACGACGCTCGAGCTCGACGACCAGCGCCTCGCCCGTCTTGCCCTCGGCCTTCTTCGCGCGGTCGTAGGCGCGGGCCATCTGGCGCTCGCTGATGTCGTACTGGGCGCGCAGACGCTGCTTCTCGAGCAGACGGACCTTGTAGTCCGAGTTCTGCTTGCGGCCACGACCGTGCTCACCCGGCGGGTACGGGCGGGCCTCGAAGTACTTGACGGCCTTCGGGGTCAGCGCGATGCCGAGGGCACGCGACTTCTTGACCTTGGGACGGGACTGGTTCGGCATGAACCAACCTCTCTATCTCTTTCGAATACGGCTTCACCAGGGTTAGGGAGGTCGCAATCCGCAGCCGGGAAGACCCGTCGGGTCCACGAGAGACCTGCCGGGCAGCCGCTCCCTGGTCTGGGCACATACGTGCAGCACGCGAACGGCCCACCGCCGCTCCGGGGAATCCCGGTGGTGATGGGTTGCCCGCGACACCTTCGAAGGTGCGCGACGCTCCTGGAGAACCGGCCCGAAGGACCGGGACTCCGGCTGCCTGTCCCGTTCTGGTGATGCCGGCCGAAGCCGGACACGGGACGCAGCACTGTCGGTCAGTGTACCGGTTCCGCGAGACCGCCCGTGCCACCCGGGCCCCTGGCCTCACGCCCATACACCCCCAGGATCAGCCGTTCTCGCCCCGCAGGCGCTCGCGCACCTTCTCCACCACGTCCGCGTAACGCGCCTCGGCCCCGTAGCGGGTCGGCTCGTAGTACTGCTTGCCGTGCACCGGGTCCGGGGCGTACTGCTGGGCGGCGATGGCGCCCGGGACGTCGTGCGGGTACACGTACCCCTGGGCATGGCCGAGCTTGGCGGCGCCCTTGTAGTGGCCGTCGCGCAGATGGGACGGGACCGGGCCGGCGAGGCCGTTGCGTACGTCGGCGCGGGCCGCGAAGATCGCGTTCGTCGCCGCGTTCGACTTCGGGGCGAGGGCCAGGGCGATGGTGGCGTGGCTCAGGGTCAGCGCCGCCTCCGGGAAGCCGATCAGGGCGACGGCCTGGGCGGCGGCCACGGCCAGCGGCAGCGCGTTCGGGTCGGCGAGGCCGATGTCCTCGCTCGCGGAGATCATCAGCCGCCGGGCGATGAACCGCGGGTCCTCCCCCGCCTCGATCATCCGGGCCAGGTAGTGCAGCGCCGCGTCGACGTCCGAGCCGCGGATGGACTTGATGAGGGCGCTGGCCACGTCGTAGTGCTGGTCGCCGTCCCGGTCGTACTTCACCGCGGCCCGGTCGACGGTCTCCTCGACCGTCTCCAGGGTGATCTCCGGCTCCTTCTTGGCGAGGGCCGCGCCGGCCGCCGCCTCCAGGGCCGTCAGGGCGCGCCGGGCGTCTCCGCCGGCGATCCGCAGCAGATGCGTCTCGGCGTCCTCGGCGAGGGTCACCGCGCCGCCGAACCCGCGCTCCTCCTCCAGCGCCCGGCGCAGCAGTCCGCGCAGGTCGTCGTCGGTGAGCGGCTCCAGGGTGAGCAGCAGTGAGCGGGACAGCAGCGGGGAGATCACCGAGAAGTACGGGTTCTCGGTGGTGGCGGCGATCAGGGTGACCCAGCGGTTCTCCACGGCGGGCAGCAGCGAGTCCTGCTGGGCCTTGGAGAAGCGGTGGATCTCGTCGAGGAAGAGGACGGTCTCCTTGCCGTAGCCGCCGACGGCCCGGCGGGCCCCGTCGATGACGGCGCGGACCTCCTTGACGCCGGCGGTGATCGCGGACAGCTCCACGAAGCGCTTGTTGGTGGCCTTGGAGACCACGTACGCGAGGGTGGTCTTGCCGATGCCGGGCGGGCCCCAGAGGATCACCGACGAGGCGCCGGCCGGGCCGCCCGACCCGTCGCCGACCAGCCGGCGCAGCGGCGAGCCCGGCTTGAGGAGATGGCGCTGGCCCACGACCTCGTCGAGGGTGCGCGGACGCATCCGGACGGCCAGCGGGCTGCCGGCCGGGTCCTTCTCCTGGCGTTCTTCGGCTGCGGCGGTGAAAAGGTCGGGCTCCACGGTCATGAAGCCTAAGCCAGACCACCGACACGGCGAGAAGGCCGGTCCCGGACGCGACGCGCCCGGGACCGGCCTTCCCCGCGACCGGGTGGCCCGGCCGGCCGGACTCAGCTGGTCCAGAAGTCCCACCAGCGGGTCAGGATCAGCATGCCGATGACCCCTATGTGCAAGGCCGGCAGGACCCAGGTGAACTCGTCGAAGAAGGAGCGCAGGGCGCCGGGGGCGGGGATCACGCCGTTGCGGATGTTGTACGAGGTCGTGTACCAGAACATGACGAGGGTGGCGATCCAGGCGAGCACGCACCACAGGCACAGGGCGTTGATCTCGTACAGCGCCTGGATCATGAGCCAGGTGCAGAAGACGACGCCGAGGAACATGCCGGCGTTGAGGCCGAGCCAGTACCAGCGGCGGTAACGGGCGCCCGCGAGGACGCCGACGCCGATGGCGATCACCACGCCGTACGCGACGAGGCCGGCCATCGGGTTCGGGAAGCCGAACACCGACGCCTGCTCGCTCTGCATCACGCTGCCGCAGGAGACGACCGGGTTGAGGCTGCACCCGGGGACGAAGTCGGGGTCCTCCAGGAGCTTGTACTTGTCGATCGTGATCACCCAGGACGCCAGCAGTCCCGCGGCGGCGGTGATCACCAGAAGCCAGGCGAAGCCCCGGCCGGCGCCGCGCGTACGGGAGCCCTCCCCTTGGGCGGTATCGTGCGCGGCCGCTGTGTTCGTCATGTCGCCACCAGTTCTTCCTCGGTCAACCGATGGGCCCCGGCGAGGCCGGAACCTGTCGTCTCTCCCCCGGCACAGGGTGCCACGCCCATGGATACGGGCAGGGGCCCGGTCCGCGATGATCGCGGCTCCGGACCCCTGCCACAAGGGTCCGATGGGACCCTCGTACGCGGCGGATCAGGCGAGCTTCGCCTTCACCGCGTCCACCAGCTCGTCGAGGGCGACGGCCTGCTGCTCGCCGGACTCCATGTCCTTGAGCTGGACCATGCCCTCGGCGAGGTCGCGCTCGCCGGCGACCAGCGCAAAGCGGGCGCCGGAGCGGTTGGCGTCCTTCATGGCGCCCTTGAGGCCCTTGCCGCCGAAGGAGAAGTCCGCGGCGACACCGGCCCGGCGCAGCTCGGTGATCTTGCCGAACAGCACCCGGCGGGCCTCCTCGCCGAGCGCGACGGCGAAGACGCTGGTGGCGGCCGGCAGGTCGAGGGTGATGCCCTCGGCCTCCAGGGCCAGGACCGTACGGTCCACGCCGAGCGCCCAGCCGACGGACGGCAGCGCGGGGCCGCCGATCATCTCGGACAGACCGTCGTAGCGGCCGCCGCCGCCGACCGCGGACTGCGAGCCGAGACCGTCGTGGACGAACTCGAAGGTGGTCCGGGTGTAGTAGTCGAGGCCGCGCACCAGCTTCGGGTCGTCCTCGAAGACCACGCCCGCCGCGGTGATCAGCGCGCGCACCTCCTCGTGGTACGCCTTGCACGCGTCGCACAGGTAGTCGCGCAGCAGCGGGGCGTCGGTGAGCTGGTTCTGCACGGACTCGCGCTTGTCGTCGAGGACGCGCAGCGGGTTGATCTCGGCGCGGCGCAGAGTGTCCTCGTCCAGGTCGAGACCGCGCAGGAAGGTCTGCAGGGCCTCGCGGTAGACGGGGCGGCACTCCTTGTCGCCGAGCGAGTTCAGCAGGATGCGGAAGTCGCGCAGACCGAGCGAGCGGTAGGCCTGGTCGGCCAGGATGATCAGCTCGGCGTCGAGCGCCGGGTCCTCGGCGCCGATGGCCTCGGCACCGACCTGCGAGAAGTGGCGGTAGCGGCCCTTCTGCGGGCGCTCGTAGCGGTAGTACGAGCCCGAGTACCAGAGCTTGACCGGGAGGTTGCCCTGCTTGTGCAGGTTGGCCTCCAGGGCCGCGCGCAGCACGGAGGCGGTGCCCTCGGGACGCAGGGCGAGCTCGTCGCCGCCCTTCGTGGTGAGGGTGTACATCTCCTTGGTGACGATGTCGGTGGACTCGCCGACACCGCGGGCGAAGAGGTTCACGTCCTCGAAGCCGGGGGTCTCGACGTAGCCGTAGCCGGAGGTCCGCAGCGGCGCGGCGATGGCGTCGCGCACCGCCAGATAGGTCGCGGAGTTCGACGGCAGCAGGTCGTACGTGCCCTTGGGGGCCTTGAAGGTGCTCACGTGGATTCTCGTCACATTCCTCGTCGGGGAGCCTGGTTCGCGCTCCCGAGGCCGAAGGCCACCTGCCGTACGTACGGGTTGGTGGCGCGCTCCTGGCCGATGGTCGTCTGGGGACCGTGCCCCGACAGCACCACGGTCGAGTCGTCGAGCGGCAGGACCACGCGGGTCAGCGATTCGAGCATCTCGTCCATGTCACCGCCGGGCAGGTCGGTGCGTCCGATGGAGCCGGCGAAGAGCAGGTCTCCGGAGAAGAGGACGGAGGGGATCTCCGTGGTCTCCGGGGTCCTGAAGGTCACCGACCCCTTGGTATGCCCGGGCGCGTGCGCGACGGAGAAGTCGAGGCCCGCGAGCTTCAGCGCGGCCCCGTCGGTGAGCTCGTGCACGTCGTCGGGCTCGCCCACGGTCAGCTCGCCCATGAGGGGCATCCCGATGGAGCGGCCGAGGGCCTTCTCCGGGTCGCTCATCATGTACCGGTCGGCGGGGTGGATCCACGCGGGTACGTCATGGGCGCCGCAGACCGGGACGACGGAGGCGACGTGGTCGATGTGTCCATGGGTGAGGACCACCGCGACGGGCTTGAGCCGATGTTTTCTCAGCGTCTCCTCGACTCCCTGGGCGGCCTGGTGGCCCGGGTCGACGATGACGCACTCCTCGCCTGCGGCGGGGGCGACCACGTAACAGTTGGTGCCCCAGGCCCCGGCGGGGAACCCGGCAATCAGCACGATCGTCCTTCTGGTCTCGTCCGGTGGGTGGGTGCGGCCGTGTGACAAGCAGCGGATCAGAGTTTACCGGCGGTGCCTGTTCCACAGCCAACCCGTATACGGTACGGGCACACCCGGCCAGGACTGGACTGGCGATCGACGAAGGAGCGGAACCGGTGGTCAGCAGCGATCAGCGGCGGCGGCAGCTCGCCAGGGAGAAGTACCTGCGACAGCAGCAGCGGCGTGTGGAGGCACGGCACAAGGCACGACGGAACACCGTCATCGCCTCCGCGCTCGCGGTGGTGCTCGCCGCCGGCGGCGCCGTCTGGGCCTCGGTGGCCCTGTCCGGTGACGACTCCCCGGCCTCCGACAGCGCGGCGGCCGGCGCGTCGGCCACGCCGGACCCGCGGAAGAGCGAGTCCGCCGAGCCCAAGCAGCCCGAGCCGGCGATGTCGATCGACAAGAAGGCCACGTACGCCATGGCGCTGAAGACCAGCGCCGGCGACATCACGGTCACGATGGACGCGGCGAAGGCCCCGCACACCGTGAACTCCTTCAAGTACCTCGCCGACAAGAAGTACTTCGACGGGACGAAGTGCCACCGGCTGACGACCTCGGGCATCTACGTGCTGCAGTGCGGCGACCCGAAGGGCGACGGCACCGGCGGTCCCGGCTACGCGATCCCGGACGAGAACCTGACGGGCCTCGGCAAGGCGAAGGAGGACGGCACGGTCACCTTCCCGAAGGGCACCGTGGCGATGGCGAACGCGGGTCCGGGCACGGGTGGCAGCCAGTTCTTCCTCGTCTACAAGGACACCCGGCTGCCGCCGAACTACACGCCGTTCGGCACCTTCGACGCCGCCGGCGTCAAGGCCGTCGAGGCCGTGGCGAAGGCCGGCGTGCAGGGCGGCGCGCAGGACGGGGCGCCGCAGACGGCGGTCACGATCGAGAAGGCCACCGTCTCCAAGAAGTAGGCCCGCCGGGCGGGGCGAGGGCGGCCCGGGGACCGTACCCGCGCGCGACCGTGGAATTTCGGTCGCGCTGAGTGCGGACAGCCGGGCCGCCGTTCGCCTAGATTGGCGTTGTGCAGTGCCGGCCGTCGGCCGGGCTGTGGAGGGCGGGCGAGACCCGCCGGGAATCCGTGGACGATGCCAGGGGGCGGGTCCCCCGTGACGGCATCATGGTGAGGAGGCGCTGTGAGCAGCGACCCGTGGGGCCGCGTCGACGAGACGGGCACCGTGTACGTGCGGACGGCCGAGGGCGAGCAGGTCGTCGGATCGTGGCAGGCCGGCAGCCCCGAGGAGGCGCTGGCCTACTTCGAGCGCAAGTACGAGGGCCTGGTGGTCGAGATCGGCCTCCTCGAGAAGCGAGTGAAGACCACCGACCTCTCGGCCAAGGACGCCACGACGGCCATCGAACACATCCGCACGCAGGTCCGGGAGCACCACGCGGTGGGCGACCTGGCGGCGCTGGCGGCCCGGCTCGACCAGCTGGACCGGACGGTGGAATCGCGCCGCGAGGAGCGCAAGGCCGAGAAGGCGAAGCAGGCCGACGAGGCGCGTGTCGCCAAGGAGGCCCTGGTCGCCGAGGCCGAGGAGCTGGCGCAGAGCGAGCAGTGGCGGTCGGCCGGCGAGCGGCTGCGGGCGCTCGTGGACACCTGGAAGGGCCTGCCGCGGCTCGACCGGAAGTCCGACGACGAGCTGTGGCACCGCTTCTCGCACGCCCGCTCGGCGTTCAGCAAGCGCCGCAAGGCCCACTTCGCCGCGCTGGACGCGCAGCGCGAGGACGCCCGCAAGGCCAAGGAGCGGCTGGTCGCCGAGGCCGAGTCGCTGGCGAACTCGACGGACTGGGGCGGCACGGCGGCCCGCTACCGCGAGCTGATGGCGGAGTGGAAGACGGCGGGCCGGGCCCAGCGCGAGCACGAGGACGACCTGTGGAACCGCTTCCGCGGCGCCCAGGACGTGTTCTTCGCGGCCCGTGGCGAGGTGTTCGCCGAGCGCGACGCCGAGTTCGGCGAGAACCTCAAGCTGAAGGAGGAGCTGGCCGTCGAGGCGGAGAAGCTGGTTCCGGTGACGGACCTGAAGGCGGCCCGGGCCGCGTTCCGTGCCGTCAACGAGCGCTGGGAGGCCATCGGCCACGTCCCGCGTGACGCCCGTCCCCGCATCGAGGGCCGGATGCACGCCGTGGAGCGCGCGATCCAGGAGGCCGAGGAGGCCGAGTGGCGTCGCACCAACCCGGAGGCCCGGGCGCGTGCCGCGGGCCTGACGGGTCAGCTCCAGGACGCGGTCGACAAGCTGCGCGGGCAGATCGACGCGGCCCGGGCGGCGGGCAACGACGCCAAGGCCGACAAGCTCTCCAAGGAGCTGGAGGGCCGCCAGGCCCTGCTCGACCAGGCGCTGAAGGGCCTGCAGGAGTTCGGCGGCTGATCCCGCCTCTCCCGGTCGTACGAGGAAGGGCCCCCGGCGCGTGCCGGGGGCCCTTCCTCGTATCGCGTACGGCTCGGCGCGGTGGCCGGCCAGGTGGGGCTACGGCCTGCGGGCGCTGGTCACGCGGTAGACGTCGTACACGCCCTCCACACTCCGTACCGCCTTCAGGACGTGGCCCAGGTGCTTGGGGTCGCCCATCTCGAAGGTGAAGCGCGAGGTGGCCACCCGGTCGCGGGAGGTCTGGACGGCCGCCGACAGGATGTTGACGTGCTGGTCGGACAGGACGCGGGTGACGTCCGACAGGAGCCGGGACCGGTCCAGGGCCTCGACCTGGATGGCGACCAGGAAGACCGAGGACTGGGTGGGCGCCCACTCGACCTCCAGAATCCGCTCGGGCTCCCGGGACAGCGAGTCCACGTTGACGCAGTCGCTGCGGTGCACGGAGACGCCGCTGCCGCGGGTGACGAAGCCGATGATCGGGTCGCCCGGCACCGGGGTGCAGCAGCGGGCCAGCTTCACCCACACGTCGTCGACGCCCTTGACCACGACGCCCGGGTCGGCGCTGGAGCGCCGCTTGGCGCGGCCGCGGGCGGGCGGGACGGTCTCGGCGATGTCCTCGGTCGCGGCCTCCTCGCCGCCGAGGGCCTGGACCAGCTTCTGGACGATGGACTGGGCCGTGACATGGCCCTCGCCGATCGCCGCGTACAGCGAGGAGATGTCGCTGTAGCGCAGCTCGTGGGCGAGGGTGACCAGCGAGTCGCCGGTGAGGATGCGCTGGATCGGCAGGTTCTGCTTGCGCATGGCCCGCGCGATGGCGTCCTTGCCCTGCTCGATGGCCTCGTCGCGGCGCTCCTTGGAGAACCAGGCGCGGATCTTGTTGCGGGCGCGCGGCGACTTGACGAAGCCGAGCCAGTCCCGGGACGGTCCGGCGCCGGCCGCCTTGGAGGTGAAGACCTCGACCAGGTCGCCGTTGTCGAGGGTGGACTCCAGCGGCACGAGCCGGCCGTTGACGCGGGCGCCTATCGTGCGGTGGCCGACCTCGGTATGGACGGCGTACGCGAAGTCGACCGGGGTGGCGCCCGCGGGCAGCGCTATGACGTCGCCCTTCGGGGTGAAGACGAACACCTCGTTGCGGGACAGGTCGAAGCGCAGCGACTCCAGGAACTCCGAGGGGTCCTCGGTCTCCTTCTGCCAGTCCAGCAGCTGGCGCAACCACGCCATGTCGTTGACGTGATCGTCCTTGCTGGCCTTCTTCGGCACGTCGGTGCGCACCTTGGAGGCGCCGGCGACGGCCTCCTGCTTGTACTTCCAGTGCGCGGCGATGCCGTACTCGGCGCGGCGGTGCATGTCGAACGTACGGATCTGGAGTTCGACCGGCTTGCCGCTGGGTCCGATGACCGTCGTGTGCAGCGACTGGTACATGTTGAACTTCGGCATCGCGATGTAGTCCTTGAACCGGCCGGGGACCGGGTTCCAGCGCGCGTGGACGGTGCCGAGGGCCGCGTAGCAGTCGCGGACGGTGTCCACGAGGACACGGATGCCGACCAGGTCGTAGATCTCCGCGAAGTCCCGGCCGCGGACGATCATCTTCTGGTAGACGCTGTAGTAGTGCTTGGGGCGGCCGGTGACGGTGGCCTTGATCCGGGCGGCCCGCAGGTCGGCCTGCACCTCGTCGGTCACGACGGCCAGGTACTCGTCGCGCTTGGGGGCGCGCTCGGCGACGAGGCGGACGATCTCGTCGTACATCTTGGGGTAGAGGATCGCGAAGGCGAGGTCCTCCAGCTCCCACTTGATGGTGTTCATGCCCAGCCGGTGCGCCAGCGGGGCGTAGATCTCGAGGGTCTCGCGGGCCTTCTTCTCCTGCTTCTCCCTCTTGAGGTAGCGCATGGTGCGCATGTTGTGCAGGCGGTCGGCGAGCTTGATGACCAGGACCCGGGGGTCCTTGGCCATGGCGACGACCATCTTGCGGACGGTCTCGGCCTGCGCGGCCTCGCCGAACTTGACCTTGTCGAGCTTGGTGACGCCGTCGACGAGCAGGGCGACCTGGTCGCCGAAGTCGCGGCGCAGGTCGTCCAGGCCGTACTCGGTGTCCTCGACGGTGTCGTGCAGGAGCCCCGCCATCAGGGTCGCCGGGTCCATGCCCAGCTCCGCGAGGATGGTGGTGACGGCGAGCGGGTGGGTGATGTACGGGTCACCGCTCTTGCGCTTCTGGCCGCGGTGCCAGCGCTCGGCGACCTGGTAGGCGCGCTCGATCTGGCGCAGCGTCGCCGTCTCGATCTTCGGGTCGTTGGAGCGGACGATCCGCAGCAGCGGTTCGAGGACCGGGTTGTACGGGGAGGAGCGCTGGACGCCCAGGCGGGCGAGGCGGGCGCGGACGCGGCTGGAGGAGCCGCCCGAGCGGCCCGGAGTGTGCGCCGGGCGGGCGGGCTCGGTGCGGGCCGGTTCGGTCCTGGCGGGCGTCGCCGACGCGGGCCGGGCGGCGGAGGCGGGCGCGGGTGCCGCGGATCGGGGCCGGTTCTCCGCAGGCTCGTTCCGTGGCGCGGCAGCCCCCGGCGCGGCCTGCTGGGCCTGCGGGTCGGGCTGCTCGGCGGAGAATGACTGGGCCTCGTCTGGCAACGGCGCTCCTCTGAGGGTCCCCCGGACGGAGTCTGGGGGAGGTTCCGGATCCCCGGTCTGGCCCGGAAAGGCCATCGTATCGACCTGGGAGACGCGGTGCTCGCGTGGCCGGGGCGGGCCCGGAGCGGGACGGGCGGCGACCGCCCGCCGCGGCGCCCTGGGCGGCCGTCCACAGTCGTCCGATGTCGTCCGGCGTCGTCCGGCGTCGTCCGGCGTCGTCCGGGGACCCTGGCGGGTCTGTGGGGAAAACGACGGGGGCGGCCCGGGGAATTCCCCGGGCCGCCCCTTTCGTCCTGCGGGCCGCTCGTCAGACGGTGATCAGCGCCGTGAGCGGAGCGCCGCCGAGGGCGGACTCCAGGCGGGCCCGGCCGGGCAGGAAGCCCAGCTCCATGAGGACGGCGACGCCGGCGACCTCGGCCCCGGCACGCCGGATGAGCTCGATGGACGCCTCGGCGGTGCCGCCGGTGGCGAGGACGTCGTCGATGACCATGACGCGGTCGCCCGCGGCCAGGTCCTCGGCGTGCACCTCGATCTCGGCGGTGCCGTACTCCAGCTCGTAGGCCTGGCTCAGGGTTGCCCCGGGCAGCTTCCCGGCCTTGCGGACCGGGATGAAGCCCAGACCGGCGCGGACGGCGACGGGGGCGGCCAGGATGAAGCCGCGGGCCTCCAGGCCGACGATCTTCGTGGCCCCGGCCACGGCGCACAGCCCGGCGAGGGTGTCCGTGAGGATGGTGAACGCCTCCGGGTCCGCGAGCAGCGGGGTGATGTCCTTGAACATCACACCCGGCTTCGGATAGTCGGGGACGTCCCTGATCCGGCTGAGGAGCAGGTCGCTGGTGCTCTGGGTCTCGGTGCTCATCCGCGGCGCTCCGAGGACCGGCCGCGGCGCGAACGCTGGCCGACGACGGCGGGCTCGGCCGCCATGTCGTCGTACGCGCCGTCCACGTCCTGCTCGTCGCCCCGGGTGGCCGCGGCGGACCGCTTGGCCAGGACGCGCTTCCTCAGGGCCCGCATGGCCGGCTCGCGCTCCTTGAGGTCGGCGACGAGCGGCGTGGCGATGAAGATCGAGGAGTACGCGCCGGCGGCGAGGCCGACGAACAGCGACAGCGAGATGTCGTTCAGCATGCCGGCGCCGAGGACGCCGCCACCGATGAAGAGCAGGCCGGCGACCGGGAGCAGGGCCACCACCGTGGTGTTGATCGAACGGACCAGGGTGCCGTTGATCGAGCGGTTGGCGATGTCGCTGTAGGTCCAGCGGGTCTGCTTGGTGATGCCCTTCGTCTGCTCCTTGAGGGAGTCGAAGACGACGACCGTGTCGTAGAGCGAGTAACCGAGGATCGTCAGCAGACCGATGACCGTACCGACCGTGACCTCGAAGCCGACCAACGAGTAGATGCCGACCGTGATCGTGAGGTCGTGGATGAGCG
Source organism: Streptomyces laurentii (assembly GCF_040635425.1). NCBI lineage: Bacteria > Bacillati > Actinomycetota > Actinomycetes > Kitasatosporales > Streptomycetaceae > Streptomyces > Streptomyces laurentii. The sequence goes on from NZ_JBEYHT010000011.1 coordinate 155,970, forward strand.
CGACGAGCGCCGCGACGGCCATCCGCCATTCGAACGCGATGGCGAGGTAGATCACCACGAGGATCATGAAGACCCCGAGGCCGGTCCAGGCCTTGTTGGCGATCTGCTCACCCCAGCTGGGGCCGACCAGCTCGGCCGCGATCTTCGGCTCCTCGACCTTGAGGTCCTCGGCCAGCTGCGCGCGCACCTGGTCGGACTTGCCGGTGTCGAGGCCGCCGACCTGGATGCGCAGCGAGCCGTTGCCGAGCTTCTGGACGATGGCGTCGTGACCGGACGCCTCCTCCGCGTACTCGGTGGCCTGCTCGACCGAGACGGCGGTCTTCGGGGTGGTGAAGACAGCACCGCCCTGGAACTCGATGCCCATGTTCAGCCCGCGCACCGCGAGGGCGACGATCGCCGTGATGGTGATCAGGATCGACAGGCCGTACCAGATCCTGCGGTTGCCGATGAAGTCGTAGCCGACCTCACCTCGGTGGAGCCGGGCGCCGAGATCTCCGAGCTTCGACATCTCACGCCTCCTTCGGTTCGACAGTGCCGGCGGCAGGGGCGGACGTACGGCGGGTGCGGCGCAGCGGCGGCTTGGCGCCGAGGCTCTTCGGGTCGAGGCCGGACAGCTTGTGGCCGTTGCCGAAGAACTTCGTACGGGCCAGCAGCGTCATCACCGGCTTGGTGAAGAGGAAGACCACGACGATGTCGAGGAGGGTGGTCAGGCCGAGCGTGAACGCGAAGCCCTGGACCTTGCCGACGGTGACGATGAACAGCACCGCGGCGGCGAGGAACGACACGAAGTCGGAGACCAGGACCGTACGCCGGGCCCGCGGCCAGGCGCGCTCGACGGCTGGGCGCAGCGAGCGGCCCTCACGGATCTCGTCGCGGATGCGTTCGAAGTAGACGATGAACGAGTCGGCGGTGATACCGATGGCGACGATGGCGCCACAGACGGCCGGCAGGTTCAGCGCGAAGCCGATGGCCGGGCCGAGCAGGGCCATGAGCACGTAGGTGAGCAGGGCCGAGACACCGAGGCTGAGGAGCGCGATGAACGACAGGCCGCGGTAGTAGATCACCAGGTAGAGGACGACCAGGGCGAGACCGATGGCACCGGCGATGAGACCGGCCTGCAGCTGGTCGCTGCCGAGGGCGGCGGTGACGGTGTCCACGCTCTGGGTCACGAAGGAGAGCGGCAGGGCACCGTACGACAGGATGTTGCCGAGGTCCTGGGCGCTCTGCTGGGTGAAGCTGCCGGAGATCTGCGCGTTGGCGCTGAGCGTGGTCTGGACGCGGGGCGCCGAGACGACGTCGCCGTCGAGGACGATCGCGAACTGGTTCTGCGGCTCGGCCTGCTGCGAGAGCTTGCTGGTGATCTTCTGGAACTTCTTCGAGCCGCCGTCCGTGAACGTCATGTCCACGATCCACTGACCGGTCTGCGGGTCGAGCGAGGCGCGGGCCTTGTCGACGTCCTTGCCGTCGACCTCGGCGGGGCCGAGGAGGTACTTCTCCCACATGCCGCCGTTCTCGCCACAGGCGACGGCGGGCTCGGTCGGCTTGACGCCCTGGCCGACGGCCGCGCGCTGCTTCGGGTCGAGGCAGTTCAGCGCCGCGAACTTCTGCTGGAGCGCGGCGGTGGCCGGGTCGGGGGTCTGCTCCGGGGCCGGCGGGGTGGCCGCCTTCGCCGGGGCCGACGGGGAGGTGCTGGCGGTGGCCGTCGGGCTCGGGGCCTTCAGGCCCTCGGTGACGGCGCGGCCCTGCGGAGTGGCGGTGGCGGTCGGAGTGGCGGACTTCCCGTCCGCCTCTCCGTTGCCGGCCTTGGCTCCCTGGCCGGCTTTGTCCTTGTCGCCCTTGTCTCCCTGCGCGGGCTTGCCGGAAGCGGAGGGCTTCGGCGAGGCCGTGCCGTTCGGCTTGGCGCTCGGGTCCGCGACGGGCGGCTGGGCGGCGGCGACGGTCAGGACCGGCCGGAAGTACAGCTGGGCGGTGGTACCGACCTGCTCGCGGGCCTGCTTCTCGTTCGTCCCCTTGGGGATGTTGACGATGATGTTCTCGCGGCCCTGCGTCTGGACCTCGGCCTCCGAGACACCCAGCCCGTTGACACGGCGCTCGATGATGCCGACCGCCGTGTTCATGTTGGACTCGTTGACGGCGGACTCCTGTCCGGGCTCCGCCTTCGCCTTGAGCGTGATCGACGTACCGCCGGCGAGGTCGATGCCCAGGCGCGGCTTGGTGTGCCCCGACCAGAACATCCCGCCGGTCAACGCGACCATGGCGATCAGAATGAGTGCCAGGGCGCGGCCCGGCCGGCTCTGGCCCCCCGCCGGCCTTCGGCCCTTCTTCGGTGCTGCCACCTGTCGTTTCTCCCTGTCCGAACCGCCCCGCGCCGCTGGGCCGGGGACGGCCACGAAGTATGTGAGGGGCAACCGCCCCGCAGACGTGAGACCGCCGCGGAAGCCGCGCACGCCCCGGCGGGGCGGACGCGGCTCCCGTGCGTGGAACTTACTTGGCCTCGGTCTCGCCGTCCGCCTTGCCGTCCTTGTCGCCCTCGGCAGCGCCGGTCTTCTTGGTCAGGTCGGCCTTGGGCTCGACCGCGGCCTCCGTGGAGGTCTCCTCGGCGTCCTGGGCGGCCTCGGTCAGCGAGGACACATCGTCGGGGACGACCGTGTCGGGCTCGTCACCGTGCACGATGCGGTTGTACTCCGCGTCGTCGAGGACGGCGCCGATCGAGTTCTTCGCGTAGACCGCGTGGACGCCGGGAGCGACCTCCAGGAGGACGGTCTCGTCGTTGATCTCCTTGACCGTGGCGTACATCCCCCCGATCGTGCGTACGCCGGTGCCGGGCTGCATCTGGTTGCGCATCTCCGCCGCCTGCGCCTGCTTCTTCTTGGCAGAGCGGGTCATGAGGAACATGGCCCCGATGAGCACGATGAACGGGAGGAGCATGCCGATGTTATTCACGGGACGGAATTTCCTTCGCAAGGCCGGGGAAAAGTCCGTCGGCCTGATTCGGGGGTGGGTGCGCCGACCATAAGGGCGGCATCGGCGGAGTCTAGGCGAGTCCGCATCGATGGAACAACGCCCAGCATCGCACCCCGGTTCCCGAACGGGCGAGTCTCCGCGCCGTCACGCCCCGAAGAGCCCCGGTTGTCCGGTTCCCCCATTCCCGGTGGTGGAGCCGGGTCCCGCGGCCTGCGGCGGGACCATTCCGAGGTGGTCCCAGGCCGCCGGAGTGGCGACCCGGCCACGGGGCGTGCGCGCCAGCAGTCCCTCCCGTACGAGGAAGGGCTCGGCGACCTCCTCGACGGTCTCGCGCTCCTCCCCCACCGCGACCGCGAGGGTGGACAGACCGACCGGGCCGCCGCCGAAGAGCTTGAGCAGGGACGTGAGGACGGCGCGGTCGAGGCGGTCGAGGCCGCGGCTGTCGACCTCGTACACCCCGAGGGCCGCGGCGGCGATCTCACGGGTGATCGCTCCGTCCGCCCTGACCTGGGCGTAGTCGCGCACCCGGCGCAGCAGCCGGTTGGAGATACGGGGGGTGCCGCGGGAGCGGCCGGCGATCTCGGCGGCGCCGGCCGGGTCGATGGCGACGTCGAGGAGTCCGGCGGAGCGGCACACCACCCGCTCCAGCTCGTGCGGCTCGTAGAACTCCATGTGGGCGGTGAAGCCGAAGCGGTCGCGCAGCGGCGGCGGCAGCAGGCCGGCCCGGGTGGTGGCGCCGACCAGGGTGAACGGCGGCAGGTCCAGCGGGATGGCGGTGGCGCCGGGGCCCTTGCCGACGATGACGTCGACGCGGAAGTCCTCCATCGCCATGTAGAGCATCTCCTCGGCGGGCCGGGACATCCGGTGGATCTCGTCGAGGAAGAGGATCTCGCCCTCCTGGAGGGAGGACAGGATCGCGGCGAGGTCGCCCGCGTGCTGGATGGCGGGGCCGCTGGTGATCCGGATCGGGGCGTTCATCTCCGCCGCGATGATCATGGAGAGGGTGGTCTTGCCCAGGCCGGGGGCGCCGGAGAGCAGCACGTGGTCGGCGGTGGCGCCGCGCTGGCGGGCCGCTTTGAGGACGAGGTCGAGCTGCTGGCGGACCTTCTCCTGGCCGACGAACTCGGCGAGGTCCTTGGGGCGCAGCGCCGCCTCGACGGCCTGGTCGTCGCCCTCGGCGGAGGCGTCGACGATCCGCTCCTCGGCCGTTGCCGTCTCGTCGTCCCAGTTCACGGTGGTGGTTGCCTTTTCGCTCGTACGGGGAAGGGGCGGCCGGGTCAGCGGGCGCGGTTGAGGGTCTGGAGGGCGGCGCGCAGCAGCTGCGGCACGGGCGCGGAGCCGGTCTCGGCGAGCGCGGCCTCGGCCTGCGGGGTGACGGCGGCGACGGCCTCCTCGGCCTCCCGGCTCGCGTAGCCGAGGCCGACGAGCGCGGCGGAGAGCTGCTCGGTCCAGGGCGCGGGGCCGGCGGCCGCGCGCCGCTGGCCGACCAGGCCGCTGCTGCCGAGCGGCGCGCCGAGCTTGTCCTTCAGTTCGAGCAGAAGCTTCTGGGCGCCCTTCTTGCCGATGCCGGGGACGGCGGTGAGCGCCTTCTCGTCGCCGGTGGAGACGGCGAGGCGCAAGGCGTCGGGGCTGTGCACGCCGAGCATGGCCTGGGCGAGGCGGGGGCCGACGCCGCTGGCGGTCTGGAGCAGCTCGAAGACCTGGCGCTCGTCGTCGTCCGCGAAGCCGTACAGGGTCAGCGAGTCCTCGCGGACCACGAGGGAGGTGGCGAGGCGGGCGGGCTCGCCGACGCGGAGGGCCGCGATCGTGTTCGGGGTGCACTGGACGGCCATGCCGACGCCCCCCACCTCGACGACGGCGGTCGTGGGGGCGAGGGCGGCCACCGGGCCGCTGACGAAGGCGATCATGACGTGCGGCCTTTCGAGGCGTGCAGGGCAGCGGCCTGCTGGAGACGGTTCTGCGCCACGGCCTGCTGGAGACGGTTCTGGGCGGGGGCGCGCCAGATGTGGCAGATGGCGAGGGCGAGGGCGTCGGCCGCGTCGGCGGGCTTGGGCGGGGCGGAGAGCCGGAGCAGCCGGGTGACCATGGCGCCGACCTGGGCCTTGTCGGCGCGTCCGCTGCCGGTGACGGCGGCCTTGACCTCGCTCGGGGTGTGCAGGGCGACCGGCAGTCCGCGGCGGCTCGCGCACAGCATGGCGACGGCGCTGGCCTGGGCGGTGCCCATCACCGTACGTACGTTGTGCTGGCTGAACACCCGCTCCACGGCGACCAGTTCGGGCTCGTAGCGGTCGATCCACTCCTCGATGCCGCGCTCGATGCCGACGAGTCGCGGACCGATGTCGGCGTCCGCGGGGGTCCGGACCACCCCGACGCCGAGCATGGTCAGCGGACGTCCGGCGACGCCTTCGACGACACCGACACCGCACCGGGTCAGACCCGGGTCAACCCCGAGGACGCGCACGCCGCCCCTCCCTGATCTTCAGTCGATCGCAAGTCTGTTTGTGCAGGCTATCCGCTGCCACTGACAACGCGGGACAAAGCAGCGGGCCGACGGGGTGTGTCCCGGCGGCCCGCAGCGGCGGTTACCGCCCTCAGGTCCAGTGCGGGTCGAGCGCGGAGGTCTGGAAAACCCTAGCCAAGTCC